>NZ_OZ239769.1:600000-900000 GCF_965196625.1 Cardinium endosymbiont of Nabis limbatus
AACAGACGGCTAATGATGCTTTCTACATCTTCTCCTACATACCCTGCTTCTGTTAAAACGGTTGCATCTATAATACAAAAAGGTACTTCTAGCATTTGTGCTAATGTGCGGACCAAATAGGTTTTACCTGTACCGGTTTCTCCAACCAGTAATATATTGGATTTTTCAATGACGACATCATCCTCTATACTTGCCGGGTGGGCCAGACGCTTGTAGTGGTTATAGACCGCAATAGACAATGCTTTTTTTGCCTCCTCTTGCCCAATCACATATTCGTCTAAATGGGCCTTTATTTCCTGCGGGCGCAGCAAGTTAACCGGTTTAATATCATTAATCAGGTTATCTTCCTTTTGAAGTTGAATAATCTGTGCAGCTTGTGTCACACATTGGTCACAAATGCGACCTTCTGGGCCAGTTACCATCATGCTGACGATCTCACTCGCTTTTTTGCAAAAAGAACAATGGGTTTTCATAATGGTAGTAATTGTATGGTTAATTTTTTAGCTCTTTCTCTTTTTCTAATACAAAATCAATGATGCCATATTCTTTGGCCTCGTTGGCACGCATCCAATAATCTCTATCTGAATGGCGCTCTACAGAAGCATAGTCTTGACCTGTATGCTTAGATAAAATGTTATAAATATCTTTTTTAATTTCAAGGATTTGCTGTATGGTAATTTCCATATCTGCAGCAGTTCCCTTGGCGCCTCCTAGGGGCTGGTGAATCATAATCCTGGCGTGTGGCAGGGAAGAGCGTTTGTTTTGAGCGCCTCCGGCCAATAATACAGCCGCCATAGAAGCGGCAAGGCCTGTGCAAATCGTTGCTACATCAGGCGAAATATATTGCATGGTATCATAAATGCCAAAGCCTGGGTATACAGAACCTCCTGGACTATTGATATAGAGTAAAATATCTTTTTTAGCATCAACAGATTGTAAAAAAAGCAGTTGCGCAATAATAATATTGGCAATATTATCATCTACTTGTGTGCCCAAAAAGATGATCCTGTCCATGATCAGCCTGGAGAAGACGTCTACCTCTCTAAAATGGGCCGGCCGCTGTTCAATAACCGATCGGGTCATGTTTTCGACATCTGATACATAGTTATGGACCTGTAAACCAGTCGCATAGCCATTTTTAACTGCAAATTTTTTAAATTCTTTTTGATCTAACATAGTTAATATGGGAGGTAAAACTTATCTTGTTCCCTGCATTGGGTATTTTTTTGAAAGGTAGTACAAAATAATGTATTAAACAAATCTTATAGTTGGATGCGGTTCAATCACTATCCTTTGGTTGGGAGGTGTGAAGTGGATGGAATAGGTTGTTGCGATGGGCTAATGCGTGCGGCGATATGGCTTTCTATTTTAGCCAGGTCATACGGTTCAAACCAGCTTGTGTTGGTATCTTTTTTAAACCAAGTCATCTGTTTTTTTGCATATTGTTTTGTGTTGGTTTTGATATCGTCTATGGCTTTTGTTAAGCTACACCTGCCGTCAATATAGTCGAATAACTCTTTATAGCCTAATGTTTGCAAGGCATTGGTGGTTTTGTAGGGATAAAGTCTTTCGACTTCCTGGAGTAACCCTTGTTCCATCATAGCCTCCACACGGAGGCTGATTCGTTTGTGCAACCATTCTTTTGCTTGGGCGAGTCCTATGGCTATTATATTAAATGGTCTGGTTCCTGCGCTGCATGGTTTGCGTAGGGTGGAGTAGGGCATTCCTGTACCCAAGCAGACTTCCAATGCCCTGATGACTCTTTTGGGATTTTTAAGGTCTACGGTTTGGTAGTAGGTGGGGTCTTTTTCTGCCAGCAGTTGGGTAAGGTAGGGGAGGCCTTTTTCTGCTAAGGCGGCATTTAGGGTGGCACGTAGGTGCGTGGGCAGGGTAGGCATGTCGGCTAGCCCTGCACAGAGTGCTTTTAGGTAGAGTCCAGAGCCACCGGTTGCGATGACTACCTCATGATGGGCAAAAAGGCGATCGAGCTGCGCTAATGCTTCTTGGGAAAACCTACCGGCTGTATAATTGGCTTGAATGGGTAAAAAAGATAAAAAATGGTGGGGGATGCCCTTCATTTCTGCTTGGGTTGGTTGGGCGGTGCCAATCACTAGGTCACGGTAAAATTGTCTGGAATCAGCTGATATAATCTCTGTTTGCAGTTTTTCAGCGAGCTGAATGGAAAGCGTTGTCTTGCCTATAGCGGTTGGACCGACTATAACGATTAAGTGCTTGCGTTTGGCTGTGCTGGCTTGGTTGGAAGACATAAGAGGGGCTTGTTTCTATTTTTTTCTTGATAAAACTATTGGTGTTGTGGTTGGGTGTTATGATTCGTTATCGGTTTCATTTTTGTTATCTTCATCATCGTTTTGGGAAGTTTGATCGGTTTGATTATCACCATCACCATCACCATCACCATTATCGTCTCCATCTGTATCGCTTGCTGGTTTCTGTGGTTGCGTAGATATAGGTTTGAAGACGTTACAACCAGGAGCGTCAATCAAAATGATGTGGCTAGTGCCTTTTATATCGATGTTTAAAGATGCTCGGCCAGAGATAATGAGATTATTTTGGTCGTCTAGCTTGCTATTGTTTAAAGGATTGCTCTCTTGGGTTTGAGCTTCTTGATTAGGTGTACCTTCAGTAATTGTAGCACCTTTTGAGTTAATGGCTATTATATGCTTTTCGCCGTCTACTGTAAGGGTTCCAAGTTGTTTGCTATGGTTCTTCTGATCTTTTAGTATAGGCACACTCTTTGGAATTTCGCTACAGAAACTTGCCATTAAAAAAGTCAAGCAAAAATATGTTTTTAATATAAATTGTATGGTACGCATTTGATTAGGGTTTTGTCTTTTTAGTTCTGATTTTTTACTTATTCAGTTCTTCCTTAATTTTTTGGGTAAGGTTATTTATTGTATATGGTATCTTCTTTGTATCCTTTTTAATTAGCTCGTTTAGCTTACTTTTCTGCAACGTTATTGTTTCTAGTATCTCCTCTAAGCTATCTAAGGTTATTTCTTCCTTCTCTTTGTTTAGCCGTTCCTCCAAATCTGTTACCTCTTTGTATATAGGCTTTAAATCCTTTATTATAGGCATCTTCTTTTCTTCCTTCTGTATGAACTGTATGAATGTGTTAATTTCCTTTATTCTGTTGTTGTTCGCGTCTATTTGTGTCTTTAGTTGTATTTTCTTGGCTTCTAACTCGTTCTTTTCCTTTTTCTTACCTTGAGTTTCGGCTTTTTGTAGGCTTTTCAGATCTTTTATACATCTGTTTCGTTCTTCCTCTTTTTTAATGTTTTTGGCTTTTATTTTATTTATTTTATTCTCTAATTTTGATAGCTGTGTTTGATATTCTTTGAAATTGAATTTTTCTAATTGACTCCATACTGCGCCTATTTCCTTTGTTATCTCTTTTGTTATTTTCTGTTCTGCTGCTTTCTGTTCTGCTGCTTTCTGTTCTGCTGCTTTCTGTTCTGCTGCTTTCTGTTCTGCTGCTTTCTGTTCTGCTGCTTTCTGTTCTGCTGCTTTCTGTTCTGCTGCTTTCTGTTCTGCTGCTTTTGCTGCTCTCTCTTTCTCTTCTGTCTCTTCTTTTTCTTCTCTATTCGCTGCTGCGGCGTTTTGCTTATTATTGCTCTTCTTTTTTTTCTTTTTTGCTATTGTTTTTTGCTCTTGTTGCGTAGATATAGGCGCGTTGTTCTCATTCTGATTTTTTTGCGCAGGTGTACTTATCTTAATTGTAGCATCTGGCGAGTTAATGGATAGAATATGATCTTTGCCTGTTAGTTTAATGTTTATAGGTGCGCTACTATTTTTTTTGTGATCTTTTGCTAGAAATAACTTCTTTCTACTTTCGCTGCACCAATTTGCCATTGAAAAAGTCAAGCAAAAAGATATTTTTAGCATAAGCTTAGGGGTACGCATTGAAGAACTAATATGGCTGGTTTAGGTTTGCGATGAACAAATCTTTACTTTCTGATTGATTTTTAGGTTTTTTTGATCTAAAACTTTCTTGTTATAGTTGAATCTAGTTATACATTCGTTGAGAGATCAAGCAAAAGTGTATCATTGGCTAAGCGATTAACTTGAATAGTGTTTTTGTTCTGCAAAGTTATAAAAAAACTTGATACCATGCACATGAAGTTTTTAACTTGGCCAATTGGTGCTTTGCATCATTTATACTGTGGTGTTTGTATCCATTGAAAATAAGTCTTTTATAAGCTTTGCACTTATCTATAATTAAATGGTTGAACCCTAAAATTTAGTTTTAAAAACTGGTTACCAGTACTTTTATGAAAATATTTTCAAGCGCAGCCTAGTGTTTTATGGATATTTAATCTAAATCATCTAGAATATAACAGTAGTATACTATACCTTATTGATTTTGGTAATCAAACGCTTTGATGATTATTTTGGGTTATTTCAGCCTAATTTCCTTTTCTTCTTTTTTTTATTCTTTACGTTCATATTTTCCCCTTCCTTTGGTTTTATATCTTTGCGGAGGCTTTCTAATGCTTCTTTTAATTGTTTTTTAATTTCTTCTATTTCTTCTTCTAATTTTTTTAGTGTTTTTAGATCACCCTCTTCTATATTTCCCTCTTTCCCTTTCCAGGCTGTTTTTTTCTCTATTTCTTTAAGGTCCTTTTCGATTTCTTTAACTTTTTTTTCCAGACTTTGTAGTTTTTTATTTTTTTCTTTAAAATCATCCATATTGTAATTGCAATCCTCTATTGCACTTGTCAATTCTTCGTTTATTACGTTGTTGATTTTAGCTAATTCCTTTTTAGCGGCTCGAAATCTTTTTATAGCATTTTCTTTAGTGTTTTTTTTAGTAGTAGCAAGCGTAGACGTCATCGAATCACTTTGGCTAGAATTGCTAGTAGCATTATACATTAGGCTATAATATGGCAATTGAATTTTATCTACTTTTTCAACATTTTTTAGTGCATCATCAGCAGATTCACGGGCATTCTGGGCATACTGAGCCGCCTGTTTAACATCATGCGTGTTGTGGTCAGCAGCGGCTTGGGCAGCTTTTTCAGCCGCTTTAGCTGCTTCGTCTGCTTCGTCTGCTGCCTTTTGGACTGCTTTTTTGAATTGTTCAAGTTCTGATTGGGTTGTAGCTTTTTGTGCATTACCTAACGCTTGCTTGGATTCGCTCAAGTAATACGCTGCTTGTTTACAATATTTCTCAGCTGTATCCGTGTGCACTGAAACCGACTCCGTAGTTTTTGAGTCTTGATTTTTGTTTTGATCCAGCGATGCATTGCGCTGATCTGTTGTATAAGTAGTGTTTTTTGGTTGATGACCCATTGATTCGTTTTTCAGTGTATCCTTGTTGCGAACGCACTGAGCTGCTACTATAGTAAAACAAAATAGAGTGCTTTTTAGTAATATTTTTAATAAGGTTTTCATATTGTTTTCTATTTTTTACAGTAGGAGATATAGACGACATTAAGGATTATAAAACTAGATTGTTTAAAAAAATATTCTTGCTATATTAATTAAATTTTTATGATTATGCAATACTTAATTTCTGTCGTATATGGAGGTTTTATATCTTGTAAGTGGCTAGAAGAAGTGTAATTAAAGTGATTTACAATTGAATAATTAAAAATTTGCTTGGTTTTTTTACCAGGAAAAATTGTAGAATTAGGTAGATTTTACCAAATCACGCAAGGGGCGTGTCTATATCAGTAATCTGGCAAATCGCATACATACAGCTGTATGGCGTCAACTGAAAGAAAAAGTATTTTAGCACAGAGATGTAAATGGATGGTTAGCATATTTCATCGCCGTTGGCCGCCGATAAAAAGTTGGCGCACAGTAAAAGTAGCGTCAAATTCCTTTGTGTGTTCCTTAACTATGGCCAAATCAGGAAAATGCCCCTGTAAAAAGTTTCGAAATAGAGCTCATTCCTTACAGAGGATTAGGAAAAACAGCTTCCTTTGAAGCCCGCGTAGCGGGCGCGTTTTGAATATGGTACCGCATCATCTTTTTGATCAGGCAAAAATCAAGATAAAAATCCCCTTAGAAAAGATTTACCAAGGACGGAAACCCTAAGTTGACGCCGTTGAATGAATGACCATGTGGACTTGAAGGGATTCGAACCCCTAACCGCTGCATCCGTAGTGCAGTGCTCTATCCAGTTGAGCTACAAGTCCATAGGCTTCAAGAGGGGTCTTGCCCCTTCCCTTGAAACCTATTTCTAATGGTTATTTTGGTGTCGAAGCTGGTCTATCCTCCTCAAATATATCTAGCATTCTGCGGTGTTCGACTGCGCTTCTCCTACAAAATTGCTGATCACAAGTAGGTTCCAAGAGGAGTCTGTCTCTTAAGGCGTTATGCAAATTTAATAAACAAAAATTTATTTCAAACTAATGTTTTGACTTTTTTTAAAAAAAAAGTACCTTTGTTAGGTAATATTTATACGCTATACTATACATTAATTTGCATGAAAAAAAAGATCATTCCCCTATTATTGTTTTTTATTGCCTCGCATGTTACCCATGCAGTTGCTCCAGGTCATGCAGATGCACCTGTTTTGGATGCGCAAGAAAATCAGTCTGATACCTATCTTCCATCTGTAGAAAACTATTCTAGCTTTTCCTTTGAGTTTTTGAAAATGGATTATTTATATAATATGGGTAAGGTACCTTCGGATTTTTTGCATTTTCATAATATGAAAAAATTTGATTGGCATGGCTTGCTCCGTGGCAATGGGACTTTTGTACATGCCATTCGTATCAACCAATCTCGTTTTGCTTTTTGCTTAGGGATTGGTTGGAGTACTTTGTATTACGCTTTTGCAGGCCAGAAAGATAATGATGAAGTTACTTATCCGAGGCTTAAAAGAGGAGAGTCGAAAACAGATTGTGAAGAGGTTAAGAATGAAGACGCTAAAAAAGTTTCCTATTCTGCTGTTAAGATTCCTTTTATTGATTTGCTGTTTAGGTTGCGGTTTAATAGTGTCTTAGAAGACCCTAAGGCGGGCTTTCATACTTGGTTGGGTTTGAAGGTTGGTTTCCGTCAGCGTGCTACTCAGGTTATGAATTATAAAGAATACGATGATTCAGGCGCTTCTTCGATTCATAACAGTTATTTTAATCTTAAATTGCTTGCTTGCGGTTTGCAAGCTGGCGTCGGGTATGGTCGTTTTGGTTTAACAGGTGGCTTTAATTTGACATCCCTTTTTAAGGAAAAAAAGGGGCCTGATTATTCCGATTCACTTAGGCCTTTCTCCTTTAGTGTGTATGTAGATCTGATATAAGTTGTTTGCCTAGTAGAGGTGTGGTTTGGTTGTTAAAGGAAGTTCCTTTGATTATGCCAGTTTTAATTTTTTTGTAGGAGAGGAATATTTTTTGTAGCTTTGCTTGACCTATTTGGGTAGGTGGATATGCTACTTTTTCCTGTCTTTTTTAATTGTAATTGGGGAGATGCCAGAGCGGCCAATTGGGGCGGACTGTAAATCCGTTGCGTAAGCTTCGAAGGTTCGAATCCTTCTCTCCCCACTAGGGGGCAGTAGTTGCAAGTGTTTATGATAAAGCGGGAGTAGCTCAGTTGGTAGAGCGGCAGCCTTCCAAGCTTCAGGTCGCGAGTTCGATCCTCGTCTCCCGCTCTTTGGTTTCTATAAGGGCCGGTGTAGCTCAGTGGTAGAGTGCTTCCTTGGTAAGGAAGAGGTCACGGGTTCAAATCCCGTCATTGGCTCCATTTTGGAATAGATCTGAGGAAGTTCGTTTTAGGTAGATCCAGAAATGTATTGGATGCATTATTTATTTTATTGAAAATCTAAAAAATTATAAATTATACGCTATGGCAAAAGAAACATTTAATCGATTAAAACCCCATGTAAATATTGGCACCATTGGGCACGTTGATCATGGAAAAACAACGTTGACCGCTGCTATTACTACGGTACTGGCTAAAGCAGGATTGGCGGAAAAAAAAGAATTTTCGTCTATTGATGCTGCTCCGGAAGAAAAGGAACGGGGGATTACCATTAACACTGCGCACGTAGAATATCAAACTAAAAATAGGCATTATGCCCATGTGGATTGTCCAGGCCATAAGGATTATGTTAAAAATATGATTACAGGCGCTGCTCAGATGGATGGTGCAATTCTTTTGGTTGCTGCTACAGATGGTGCGATGCCTCAAACAAGGGAGCATATTCTTTTGGCCAGCCAAATTGGTGTGCCACGTATTGTAGTTTTTTTAAATAAAGTCGATCTAGTAGATGATCCTGAGATGATCGAGTTGGTTGAGTTTGAAATTAGAGATCTTTTAAATGCCTATAAATTTGATGGGGATAATACACCTATTATTCGTGGCTCTGCCTTGGGCGCTTTAAATGGTGAAGCACAGTGGGAAGCCAAAGTGGAGGAGTTGATGGATGCAGTAGATAATTATATTCCTTTTCCTGTACGATTGGTAGATCAAGACTTTTTGATGCCTGTAGAGGGGGTGTGTACGATTACTGGTCGTGGAACCGTTGTAACCGGTAGAATTGAAAAAGGTGTGATTACTACAGGTAGCCTTGTTGAGATTATTGGTATGGGGGCTGACAAGTTGGCTTCTACGGTTACCGGTGTGGAAATGTTCCGAAAAAACCTAGATAGGGGTGAAGCTGGCGATAATGTAGGGCTTCTGCTTCGTGGCATTGACAAAGTATCTATTCAACGTGGTATGGTGGTTTGCAAGCCAGGCAGTGTTAAGCCACATAGTAAGTTTAAGGCTGAGGTTTATGTTTTAACCAAACAAGAAGGAGGGCGTCATACACCATTCTTTAACAAGTATAGGCCACAGTGTTACTTTAGAACAACAGATGTTACAGGTGAAGTAAAGCTGCCTGAGGGTGTTGAAATGGTTATGCCAGGTGATAATATTAATTTGGAAATTATACTTATCCACAGTATTGCTATGGAGGTAGGGTTGCGTTTTGCGATTCGTGAGGGCGGTAGAACGGTTGGTGCTGGAAGGGTTACTGAAATCATTGAGTAGTTCATTTTAGTGCTTACTTATTGTTTATTTATCCTAGAAAGTCCCTTAAGGCAGTTTGGTTTTGTTTCTAATTTCTAGTCATGGTGTAAACAATACGGGTGTAGCTCAACTGGTAGAGTGGTGGTCTCCAAAACCATAGGCTGGGAGTTCGAGTCTCTCCACCCGTGCATCAAATAATATGTCAAAAGCAAAGATATTTATACAGAATCTGATACAGGAAGTAAGGTGTAAAGTTACTTGGCCTCCTTATCATAAGTTGCAAAGTAGTTCTATACTTGTGCTTGTAGCCTCTTTTGTATTTGCGCTTCTTATTGGGCTCATGGATTGGTCTTTAAAAAGGGCTTTTGTCTGGTTTTATAATGCTTTTTAAAAAATCGACGACTTGAATGAATGCGTTACAGTGGTATGTGCTTAAGGTAGTCGCTAAGCAAGAAGAAAAAATAAAGGCTAATCTGCAAGTAGAGCTTGTACGAAGTAATTTACAGCATATTGTTAGTGAGCTGTTAATACCTTATGAAAAAGTATATGAAGTCCGTTCTGGGAAAAAATATGTAAAAAACAGACACTTATTTCCTGGTTATATATTTTTGCAGGCAGATTTGTCAAATGGCCTTCTTGTACAGTTGCTAAAAAGTATAACAGGCGCTTTGGGTTTTTTAGGTGTTAGGGGTTGGCGTGGCACACCTGTTCCATTGAGTCAAACAGAAGTAGATCGGATTATAGGTAAAACCAATAACCTTGAACCTAGTCAGCTCAAGTTAAGTGCTATTTTCTCTTTAGGTGAAGTAGTTGAAATCATAGATGGGCCTTTTGCAGGCTTTTCTGGAAAAGTACAAGAGATTTTTGAAGAAAAGAAAACGTTAAATGTAGTTGTTAAAATTTTTGATGAGCGGAGTACCCCTGTAGAGTTAAGTTATACGCAGCTTAAGAAGCTTTTTTAAAAGACTTCTTGTGCAAGTGGGTTGTGCAAAACAGTCTAATCAAGAAGCGCATTGTGCGCTAAGGATTTTTATAAAATTCATATAATTATGTCTAAGCCAATTTTAGGTTATGTAAAACTGCGGGTTAAAGGTGGTTCAGCTAATCCATCTCCGCCAGTAGGTCCAGCACTGGGTAGTAAGGGTATCAATATCATGGAGTTCTGTAAGCAGTTTAATGCTAGAACAAAAGATCAACAAGGAGAAATTGTACCTGTAATCATCACCGTTTATCAAGATAAGTCTTTTGACTTTATCATTAAAACATCCCCTGCGGTTCTTTCTATTATGAAGCTTGCGGAGATTACAAAAGGCTCTCCTGAGTCCAATAGGCGTAAAGTAGCCAGTATTACTTGGGAGCAGATTAAGCAAATTGCAATGGATAAGCTCCCCGATTTAAATACTTTAAATGTAGATGCAGCCATGCGTATGATAGCTGGAACGGCAAGAAGTATGGGCGTTACGGTACAAGGTACTGCCCCTTGGGTTAACTAAAAGATATGAAAATGGCCATTCAAAAAAGTAATAAACATAGCGCAACGGTTGCTTCCAAAGAGGTATATAACTTAAATGAAGCGGTGCAGCTGGTGCAAAAAAGTACTTTTACAAAGTTTGACGCCTCCATGGATATTGCGGTTCGTTTGGGGGTCGACCCTAAAAAATCTGATCAAATGGTAAGGGGAACCGTTTCCCTTCCGCATGGGACAGGCAAATCTTGCAGGATTTTAGTACTTTGTACGGCTGATAAAGAACAAGAAGCCAAACAAGCTGGTGCTGACTATGTAGGCTTAGATGATTATATAGAAAAAATAGCAGCTGGGTGGACAGATGTAGATGTTATTGTCACTATGCCAACCGTTATGATTAAACTGGGTAAGCTAGGTAAAATATTAGGTCCTCGTGGCCTGATGCCTAATCCTAAGGTAGGTACGGTAACCATGGATGTAGCTAAGATGGTTAAAGAAGTCAAAAGCGGAAAGGTAAGCTTTAAGGTAGATAAGTATGGCATTGTACATAGTAGCATAGGCCGTGTATCTTTCCCCCAGGAAAAGATAGTAGAAAATGTGACAGAGCTGTTAAGAGCCATTGTTAAGTTAAAGCCTGCCTCTTCAAAAGGGCTTTATATAAATAGTATTAGCCTTTCTAGCACGATGAGTAGAGGCGTTTTTGTAGATAGGAGCATTGCCGTTGGGCTTTAGAAAAATGAAACGAGAAGAAAAATTACAGGTTATAGAAGGTCTGGTAGAAAAATTTTCTACTTTCGACTGTTTTTATGTGGTAGACGCTATGGGGCTTACCGTAGAGCAGGTAAACAAATTTAGAAAAGGCTGTTCGGAACAAGATATAGTTTATCAAGTAGCTAAAAATACTCTGATACAGAAGGCCCTAGAGCGATCTGAAAAATGTGCAGCCTATGCCAGCTCTTTTTCAAGCATATTAAAGGGGTTTTCTGGTATTTTATTTAGCCGTGACAGTGGGCGTGCCCCCGGAAAAATGTTAAAAGCTTTTTTAGAAGCTGAAAAATTAAATCTTCCTGTATTGAAGGGCGCTTCTATTCATGGTGATTTATTTATTGGTGCAGCGCATTTGGATGCGTTGAGTAACCTAAAATCAAAAGAAGAGATTTTAGGCGATATTATGGTGCTTTTGAAAGCGCCTATTTTAAATGTTGTGGCTGCGGTTCAATCTGGAGAAAGACGTTTAATGGGTGTAGTAGAAACTTTGTCGAAAGCATCTGCTTAACAAAAAAGTTTCTGTGTTTTTGTATCTATCTAAATTTTATAAATAATTATGACCGAGTTAAAAGTTTTAGCCGAACAGCTTGTTAATTTAACGGTTAAGCAGGCAAATGAGCTATCTGATATTTTGAAGAATGAGTATGGTATTGAGCCTGCTGCTGCAGCTCCTATGGTGATGGCAGCTGGTCCTGCTGCTCTTGCTGAAGCGGTAGCAGAAAAAACAACATTTGATGTGGTTGTAAAATCAGGAGGTGCTTCTAAGCTGGCTGTGGTAAAATTGGTAAAAGAAATAACCGGATTGAACTTAAAAGAAGCTAAGGAATTTGTCGATGGTGTGCCAGGCACGATGAAAGAGAACCTGCCTAAAGAAGAAGCAGAGACGATCAAAAGAAAATTAGAAGAAGCTGGTGCAGAGGTTGAGCTGAAGTAGTCAGCTATCCTACTATAATATATTGTTGGGGGTGTTAAAGGTTACTAATTTAGGTTCGGTCATGCATCTTGTATGTTTTGCTTCCTTCAATGCTTGGCCTACTTAATGTTCATGTAGCCGGGGGGGAGTGTATTCTTTTTTTGCTTCCTATAAACTATAAACTATAAACTTGTAGCACCTTCGTGGAGAAAAAACAATCTAGTAAACAAAATTGCCATATGTCTTCTGCTGATGCCCCTGCAAATTATACTGATTTGCTTGAAATCCAGTTAAAGTCTTTTAGGGACTTTTTTCAACTGGGTGTTAGTCCAGAAAATAGAATAAGTGAAGGGCTCTATAAAGTTTTTATGGAGCATTTTCCTATTGAGGATTCTAAGCGGAACTATATTCTGGAGTTTATTGATTATAATTTAGAGCTTCCCCAATATACGCCTCGGGAGTGTATTGAACGCGGGTTGACCTACGATGTGCCTTTGAAAGCAAAGTTGCGTTTGTTGCAAAATGATGAACATACGGGCAAATATGAAGGCATTGAGCAAGAGGTCTTTTTGGGTAATGTGCCCTATATGACTGATCAAGGTTCTTTTATTTTGAGTGGTGTGGAGCGTGTGGTTGTTTCTCAAGTGCACAAGTCTTCTGGTATTTTCTTTTTTCAAAACAAGCACATTAGTGGGTCAAATGTTTACTCTGCTAAAGTAGTGCCTGCCAAAGGTGTTTGGATTGAATTTTCCGTTGATATCAATTCGGTGATGTACATCTACCTAGATAGGAAAAAGAAAATTCCCATTACTACTATGTTGCGTGCCATTGGGTACAGTAGTGATAAAGACATCTTAGATATATTTGGTCTTGCAGATGAAGTAGAGGCCAGTAAAGACGTGCTGGAAAAACATATAGGCCGTAAGTTAGCTGCTCGGGTTTTAAAAAGCTCTGAAGAAAGTTATGTAGATGAAGAAACTGGTGAGGAATATATACGCACCAGTCATGACGTCCTTGTGGAACGCAATACTGTATTGGATGAAGGGGTTATAGAGACCATTTTATCTTTTGATGTACCTTCTATTATTTTGCATAAATCAGAAGCCGTTTATGCCGATTACCATCTTGTTTATAATTCTTTTGGGAAAGATAGTACCAATGATACCAAGGAGGCCATAGGGCAAATTTACCGTCAGTTGCGCAATGCGGAGCCCCCTGATGAGCAGACTGCTCGTGAGACGGTAGAAAGCCTTTTTTTTAGTAGTAAGCGGTATACCCTAGGTGAAGTAGGCCGTTATAGGATCAATAAAAAATTAAACCTAGACGTTCCCATAAAGACTTGTGTCTTGACACAAGAAGATATCATAGAAATTATTCATTACCTCATTAAAGTGGTCAATGGTAAAGCAGAAGTAGATGATATTGACCATCTAAGCAATCGTCGGGTTCGTTCTGTTGGGGAGCAACTTTTTGCCCAATTTGGTGTGGGCCTTTCGCGTTTGGCTAGAACCATTCGTGAACGCATTAATATTAGAGACAATGAGCTATTTAAGCCTGCAGATCTGATTAATGCACGTACACTTTCTTCTGTGATTAATTCTTTCTTTGGCATAAATCCCCTTTCTCAGCTAATTGATCAAGTCAATCCATTGGCAGAGATTACCCATAAGCGCCGTGTATCTGCACTAGGGCCTGGTGGACTTTCTAGAGATCGTGCTGGTTTTGAGGTTCGTGACGTGCATTATTCCCATTATGGAAGGTTGTGTACCATTGAAACCCCAGAGGGTATGAATATTGGTCTGATTTCCTCACTCTGCATGTATGCACGTGTAAATAACATGGGTTTTATTGAAACACCTTATAGGCGGGTAGAAAATGGTAAAGTTGACCTTACTGGTCCCATTTGTTATCTTAATGCTGCAGAAGAAGAGCAAGCTAATTTTGCCCCAGCCAGTATCCGGTTAGACGCAAATGGTGCTATTCTAGATAGCCGCGTTAAAGTCCGAAATGCGGATGAATATCCACTTGTAAAGCCAGAGCAGGTGAATTATATGGATATTTCCAGCAGTCAGATTGCTTCCGTTGCGGCTTCTTTAATTCCATTTTTGGAGCACAATGATGCGAGTCGTGCATTGATGGGTTCTAACATGCAACGTCAGGCCGTTCCTTTGGTTCGACCAGATGTACCCATTGTTTGTACCGGAGTAGAAAAAAGAGTCGCTAAAGAGTTTAGGGGTTTACCTACTGCCGAAGGCAATGGTTTGGTTACCTATGTAGACAGCAAAACCATTGTGGTGCAGTATGATCGTTCACCAGAAGAAACCCTTGTTGCATTTGATGAAGCTTCTGTCACCTATTCCATAGATAAGTTTCGGGGTACCAACCGAAGCACTTGCATTAACCTGTCGCCAATTGTTTCTAAAGGAAGTCGTGTAGAAAAAGGTCAAGTGCTTTGCGAAGGCTATGCTACTAAAAATGCGGAACTAGCACTGGGTAAAAATTTAAAAGTAGCCTTCTTATCTTGGAAGGGATATACCTTTGAAGATGGTATTGTAATTTCTGAACGTATTGTTCGGGATGATGTCTTTACCTCTATTCATATCAAAGAATTTATCCTGGAGGTAAAAGATACCAAATTTGGCGCAGAAGAGTTGACCAATGAAATTCCAAATGTTAGTGAAGAAGCAATAGCTAAGTTAGACCTCCATGGCATTGTTAAAGTAGGTACAGAAGTTAAAGAAGGTGATATCTTAATTGGTAAAATTACCCCAAAGGGTGAAATAGATGTTACCCCAGAAGCTAGGCTTTTAAAGGCTATTTTTGGTGATAAAGCAGGTGATGTAAAAAATACCTCTTTAAGGGTTCCTTCTGGGATGGAGGGTATTGTGATCGATACTAAAATCTTCTCTAGCCCTGAAAGAAATAAAGAAAGTAAAGAAAGAGTTAAGAAAGAACTAGACTTCTTAAAGAAGGTGCATGCAAAGCATTTGCTAAAATTGCGTGATATAGCCATTAAAAAGCTCTCAGTGGTTTTAGATGGGGTGGTTACGAATGGTATTTATCACCAATTTGGTGATGAAATTATTCCAGAAGGTACAGAACTTACTGCTTCGTTGATTACTGAAAAACTCTTCCCCTCTAAAAATATTTACCGGGATGAGTCGCTTTATAATGTTCCAGCAGAAGCCAATCTAATTGGCGATCTTTTGCCTAGCAATTGGACGGCTGATGCATCTAAAAATGATTTGGTACAGCGTATTGTACGCAATTATGTTAAAAAATGTACAGAATCTATTGTACGCTTTAAACGTGAAAGATTTACACTAGAAGCAGGCGATGGCTTACCAAAAGGGGTTGTAAAAGTAGCTAAGGTCTATATTGCAGAAAAAAGAAAGCTAAAGGTTGGTGATAAAATGTCTGGGAGGCATGGTAATAAAGGTATTGTTTGTAAGATTGTACCTCAAGAAGATATGCCATTCTTAGCAGATGGTACACCAGTAGATGTCGTATTGAGTCCACTTGGATTGCCTTCTCGTATGAACTTAGGTCAGTTATATGAAACCGTCTTGGGGTGGGCTGGCTATGAATTAGGAAAAAGATATACCAATCCTATTTTTGAGGGTATGCCCTTAGATCAGATTTCCAGTGAGTTGGAGCAAGCTGGTTTGCCTTCTTTTGGTAAAACAACTGTTTATGATGGGGGTACAGGTATTCCATTTAGTCAAAAAGTTACGGTTGGTGTAGTATATCTACTCAAGCTTGCCCATTTGGTAGATGATAAAATGCATGCCCGTTCTACAGGTCCTTATTCTTTGATTACCCAGCAACCATTGGGCGGTAAGGCCCAATTTGGAGGACAAAGATTTGGTGAAATGGAAGTTTGGGCATTAGAAGCATATGGCGCTGCCTATACGCTACAAGAAATGCTCAATACCAAATCAGATGATGTAGTCGGTAGATCTAAAGCTTATGAAGCAATTGTGAAAGGTAATAATATTCCAAAGCCTAATCTGTCCGAATCATTTAATGTATTGATTCATGAACTAAGAGGCCTAGGTCTTGAAATTACACTTGTATGATAATAGCACATTCCATCGCTTAAGCCAGTTTAACCATATGAAGTTTAAAAGAAATAGGGCACAATCCACTCAATTTTCTGGTATTATTGCCAGTCTTTCCTCTCCAGAGGTGATTTTATCTCGTTCGTCAGGAGAGGTGACGCTACCAGAAACCATTAATTATAGAACCCACAAACCTGAAACCAAAGGGTTATTTTGTGAGCGTATATTTGGCCCTGTAAAAGATTGGGAGTGCCATTGTGGTAAGTACAAAGGCATTCGCTATAGGGGGATTGTATGTGATAGATGTGGTGTTGAGATTACAGAAAAAAAGCAGCGTAGGCAACGGGTTGGCCATATCGAATTGGTGGTTCCGGTAACCCATATTTGGTACTTTAGAGTCCTTCCTAGTAAAATTAGTTACTTGCTCGGTTTACCTACTAAAAAAATCGAACAGATTGTATACTATGAGCGCTATGTAGTGCTTCAACCTGGTATTAAAAAAGAAGATGGTATAGCGGTGATGGATCTTTTATCCGAAGATGAATACCTCGATATACTAGATCAGCTGCCGCCAGATAATGCCTTACTCAGTAATTCAGATCCCAATAAATTTATCGCTTTAATTGGTTCAGAAGCGATTGAAGCAATTTTAAAAGGGCTTGACTTAGAAAAGCTTTCAGTTGATTTGCGAGAGCAACTGCTTACTGACGCCTCTCAACAACGTCGTTTGGAAATCGTCAAAAGGCTAAAAATTGTAGAAGGATTTAGGGATGTCTATAAAAAAGTAGAGAACCGTCCGGAGTGGATGGTGATGCGTATATTGCCTGTGATTCCTCCTGAATTGCGTCCGCTCTTTTCTTTAGGGGGTGGTAAATTTGCTACTTCTGATTTAAATGATCTGTATAGAAGGGTTATTATTAGGAATAATAGGCTGAAAAGATTACTAGATATTAAAGCGCCTCAGATCATTGTACGCAATGAAATGCGTATGTTGCAGGAAGCGGTAGATTCTTTATTTGACAATTCCCGTAAGGTAAATTTTGTTGCTTCAGAAGGCATTCGGCCCTTAAAATCCCTTTCAGATATGTTGAAAGGTAAGCAAGGCCGATTTAGACAGAATTTGCTTGGTAAGCGCGTAGATTATTCCGGCAGATCTGTTATCGTAGTAGGCCCTGAATTGCGTTTGCATGAATGCGGGTTGCCTAAAGAGATGGCGGTGGAGCTATTTATGCCTTTTATCATACGCAGGCTTATAGAGCGTGGTGTAGCAGAAACCGTAAAAGTTGCCAAAAGATTAATAGAAGAAAAGGATCCTGTTATTTGGGATGTATTAGAGAATGTATTAAAAGGCCATCCTGTATTGCTGAACCGTGCACCAACCCTGCACCGATTGGGTATACAAGCTTTTCAGCCTAAATTGATTGAAGGCAAAGCCATTCAATTGCATCCTTTGGTTTGTACCGCTTTCAATGCCGATTTTGACGGAGACCAAATGGCCGTTCATGTGCCCCTTGGACAGGAAGCCATTGCTGAGGCTTCGTTGCTGATGTTGGCATCCTATAATGTATTGAATCCTTCCAATGGCATTCCGATTACCATTCCATCCCGTGATATGATTTTGGGATTGCATTACCTAACCAAAGGAAGGCGCAGTACGCTAGGCCATGCTGTAGCAGGAGAAGGCATGGCTTTTTATGCGCCTGAAGAAGTATTGATTGCATTGGCACATGAAAAGGTTTCTAAGCATGCGTATATCAAACTGCGTTTGCCTAGTGTTGATGCAGATGGGGCCGTCCAATATACTTTAATAGAGACCACCGTTGGGAGGGTAGTATTCAACCAATGTTGCCCAGCTGGTATGGCATTTGTCAATGAAACGCTTAATGTAAGAAACATGCAGCGCATTGTAACCGATATGTATAGCCAGTTTGGTACAGTGGTTACCGTAGCCTTTTTAGATAATATTAAAGCGTTAGGCTTTAACACCGCATTCAATGCAGGCATGACGATTGGGCTGGATGATGTGAAGATACCAGCCAATAAGCATGAGCTCATTGCACAAGCTACTACAGAAGTTGAGTCCATTTGGGGTAATTACATGTTGGGTTTAATAACGGATAATGAAAGATATAATCAAGTTATTGATGTTTGGACCAGAACCAATACCCGTATTACCAATCAACTTATGGAACAGTTGGAGCAAGACCAAGATGCCTTTAACTCCGTTTACATGATGATGATTTCTGGTGCAAGGGGTTCCCGTGAGCAGGTGCGTCAGCTAGGTGGTATGAAAGGGTTGATTGGTAGGCCTCAAAAAAGCACACAAGGTGCAGTAGGAGAAATTATTGAGCATCCTATTATTTCTAACTTCCAGGAGGGATTAAATGTGATTGAGTATTTTATTGCCACACACGGTGCGAGAAAAGGATTGGCTGATACCGCCTTAAAAACAGCGGATGCAGGTTATCTAACTAGGAGGTTGGTAGACGTCGCACAAGATTTAACCGTTGTGGAAGAAGATTGTGGTACCCTGAAAGGCATTCGTGTAACCGCTGTAAAAGTTGAAAATAGGGTGGTTGAATCCATTTCAGAACGCATTCTCGGGCGTGTGGTTGTAGAGGATATTTTGGATCCGCAAACAGGCACCTTATTGATTGCGCGTGGAAATGGCATTGATGAGCAGATTGCCGCTCGCATAGAGCAGGCTGGCTTAGAAGAAGTATTCGTACGTTCTGTTTTGACATGTGATTTGTCTCAAGGTGTTTGTGTAAAATGTTATGGTCGCAACCTAGCCACAGGTAATATGGTATCTGTGGGCGAGGCAGTTGGTGTGATTGCCGCCCAGTCTATTGGCCAGCCTGGTACACAGCTTACCATGAGAACCTTCCATGTGGGGGGTATTGCCTCTAACGTTACAGTGGATGCCAAAGTCAAAGCAAAGTATGCAGGTATTATAAACTTTGAAGACTTGATGGTTACAAGCTATATAGATTCAAACAATCAGGCTGTAGAAGTCGTTATGAGCCGATCTGCTGAGTTGCAAATTTTGGATGTAGATACAAGAAAAGTATTAACCAGTACCCATTTGCCATATGGTTCCCATCTTAAAATAAAAAACAATCAAACGGTAAGTTACGATCAAGAACTTTACCATTGGGATCCTTATAACGTTGTCTTACTGGCCACCCAAGATGGGATCGTTAATTTCTTAGGGCTTGAAGAAGGCGTTATCTATCAAGAAGAGTTTGATGAACAAACAGGCCGTAAAGCCAAGGTGATGATTGAGTCTAGAGATAAGACGAAACATCCAAGTGTGGTTTTATGCGATGATGCAGGGGTAACCATTGCCTCCTATACCCTTCCTGTTAAAGCACAATTGGCCGTAGAAGTAGGTGATAAAGTGCATAAAGGAGAAGTATTGGCTAGAGTGCCGCGTATCATTAATCAATCTCGAGATATTACGGGTGGTTTGCCTCGTGTAGTGGAGCTTTTTGAGGCCAGAAAACCTGCCAATACTGCTTTTATCAGTGAGTTGAGTGGCGTGGTCACTTATGGGGGCATTAAAAGAGGCAATAGAGAAATCTTTATTGAATCTAAAGAGGGCATACAGGTCAAATATATGATCCCATTGTCTAAGCACATCTTGGTCCAAGACAACGATTATGTTAAAGTAGGAGAGGTGATCACAGATGGTGCAGTAGCTGCTGCTGACCTTTTGGTTACAAAGGGACCATTGGTTGCTCAAGAGTACATCATGAATGAGCTACAAAGCGTTTACCGTTTACAAGGTGAGAAAATCAATAATAAACATATTGAAATCATCATTAAGCAGATGATGCGCAAGGTAGAGGTAACCGATCCAGGGGATACGACCATGTTGCATGGGCAAATTGTAGATAAGGTTAAATTCTTTGAAGAGAATGATCGGATTCGTGATAAGTCTATTGTGCGCGCACCTGGAGATTCCAAATTATTTAAACAGGGGCAATTTGTTTCTTCTAGTAGATTATTACAAGAGAATGACAAACTTAAGCAGCAAGGATTGCTGCCTGTAGAAGCCAGGCCAGTAGAGTTGGCCGTTGCGCAACCAAAACTGCAAGGTATTACACAGATCTCCTTGGCTACCGAGAGCTTCTTATCGGCGGCTTCTTTCCAAGAAACGGCTAAGGTATTAAGTGATGCAGGTATTAGCGCCAAGTATGATAAGTTAAAAGGATTGAAAGAGAATATTATTGTAGGCCATTTGATTCCTGCTGGAACGGGTATGCGGCGTTATGAAAATTTGCTTGTAAACGCTAAAAGCGACTATGAGGCTTTGGTTGCTGCTAAAGCTGGTGCAACAGCAGGGTAGGGATGCCGAGATATGAATAAAACGAATGCTTGTTCAGCGGGAAAACAGAACTCGCCCATTATGTGGGCTTCAAAACAGCTGTTTTTCTGATCCGCTGAGCAACCATTTGGCTTTAGAGCAACCTGACCACATCTACCAGCCGATGGGCATAGCCCCCTTCATTATCGTACCAACTTATTACCTTGGCTAATTTACCATTGACGTAGGTTAGCTTTCCATCTACAATAGAAGAATAGGTGCTGCCTATTACATCTACAGAAACAATGGGCTCCTCTGTATAGGCCAATATATCTTTAAGCGGTCCTTGAGCTGCTTGGCAGATGGCTTGATTTAAAGCTTCCTTGGTAGTTTCTTGTTTTAATAGGACTGTAAAGTCAACTACTGAACCATTCGAGACCGGAACACGCATAGCCATACCATCTAATTTGCCATCTAAATGCGGCATTACCAGCCCTATTGCTTTGGCAGCACCTGTAGAAGTGGGAATAATAGAAAGCCCAGCTGCCCTGGCTCTTCTTAAATCACTATGTGGTGCATCTTGCAATGATTGATCAGCTGTATAGGCATGAATGGTATTGATGACGCCCTGTTCTATACCAAAATGATCGTCTAATACTTTGGCAACTGGTGCCAAACAATTGGTTGTACAAGACGCATTCGATAGAATAACCGGTTTTGTTTTTAAGATAGCATCATTAATACCCAGCACAACGGTAGGAATGGCTCTATCCTTAGCAGGTGCAGAAAGCACAACCTGTTTGGCCCCTGCAGTCAAATGGTTACTGGCACCCTCTTGGTCTAAAAAACGCCCTGTAGCCTCTATAACTATATCCACACCTAGCGTGTTCCAGGGCAGCTCAGCTGGATGAGGCAATGCATAAACATGGATGCGCTTGTTATCTATCGTTATGCTGGTATCATCAAATGCAACCCTTCCTTTAAAGGGACCATAGTTGGAATCATATTTCAACAAATGGGCCAAAGTAGCACTATTTGCTAGGTCATTAAGCGCAACTACCTCTAGATCGCTATAGGCTAAAAGGTTACGCAAGGCCAATCGACCAATACGACCCAATCCATTAATTGCAATTTTTTTCATCATTTAGGGTTTAAATTAACTTAAAAGTTTGTCAAGTTTCTTTAATAAGCTGGTTCTATACCCGATTCCTATTAGTAGACCTATCCTGCCCTTGTTCCATCCACTCAATGATTTAGGATTGTTACAAAGAGTAAGAGCCAGATCTTTATTGTCTTTGTAAAGTATAATCATTGTTTCCAATAGTCCAATACGTTCATCCTCGCTAAATCCTGTAAAGAAAACCTTGAAGAAATTTTTAAGACTCCCTAAGCCTGTTTGATTAAACAATTCTTTTAAATAGTTTTGGTCTGATTGAGAAAATATATTTATCAAGTTTAAAAACCGTTTTCTTTCATCACCTTTTAATGGTAATTTAGTCCCCCAGCTATCTTGTGGTGTATCATCCCCTTTCTTTTGTTGTATTTGCTGCTGTTCTTTAATTAACTGGCTTATATCTTTTGGTTTTTGATCAGGAGGTGGTGCGGTAGCATCTGTTTTTTGATGGGCAGGTGGTGTAGTAGTATCCGTTTTTTCGTGAGGAGGCGGTGTAATAACATCCGCTTTTTGATGCGCATGTGGTGTGGTAGCGCCTGTTTTTTGATGTGCAGGTAACATTGTCGTATCACTTTGCTGCATAAGATTTTTAAGAACCTTTTTCCGTCCGTCATCTGCAAGGTTAAAGAATTTTTCTTTATTCGAATCATCTAACTGTTTAAATGCGGTAGGGAACTTCAATGCAATAAGCTCGTCCACCTCATCTTGGCTACCTGCCTGGTCTATATTATTTTTTAATGCAATGGCTTCATTTTTTGGTAATATTGCAAGTAAATCTCTATACATTTGCGTTCTTTCATACCTTTGGTGTATAAATTTTTCTAAATCATCTTGGTTTTTGATGTGATTGATTGCTTCTTCTAGCTTCTTTTGTGCACCATCATTTTCTGCTATGTCAAATAGCTTGCGGTAACGCTCTTTAGCCTTTTCAGAGATATTACGGACCAATTCATTGCGCTTGGGTATAAGCTCTTTGCGTACACCAAAACAACCTGTGAAAGGCAAATAGGCTATAGCTACCGCATAAAATAAAAAATAATGCAGGAAACATGAAGCGCTTTTCTGTTTTTTTCTATTTAACATATGGTTGCTATATAATAAAATATAGGCCCTTGCCATATAATGTCTAAGGGGCCTTCTTGTACAAATTTATCCTTAAATTTAGGGATTTTTGTAGGTTCACAGTAGTAAAATAGTATGGTTTATCTATTTTTTTAGTGACGTTTGTATAGATCTTGCTCTTTTTTATTAATTTTTTCCATTTAATATTAAAATAAAAAGATTATTTGGTCTGTTTTATCATCAAGATAGAAAATCCAGAACCTTAAAAAATAAATGTACTCCTTCCCACTTTATGTGGTACAGGATAATACCCCGTTCCCAGTAGCTGAGTGATTCAGGTGTGTTGCACAGCTTAATAGCGAGTGTTCGATTCCGTCTGTGAAGATAAATCATATTTTGGAAGACTTTCATACGTTCTTCTGTATCCAATGCGTTAAAGCAGGCATATAACAACGTATT
The DNA here is from genome assembly GCF_965196625.1 of Cardinium endosymbiont of Nabis limbatus. GTDB lineage: Bacteria > Bacteroidota > Bacteroidia > Cytophagales > Amoebophilaceae > Cardinium. Next base: position 623,188 of record NZ_OZ239769.1, read on the forward strand.
AAGATTCTCAGGCTCTACTGCACTGAAAAGGCTTTGTAAATCTTTTAGATCTTCTGAGTTAAATGGTGTTATAAAAAGTAAAAATTCATTTCTTTGCTCACCTTCTAGCAGCAAGAGGTCCCCCCATTCATCTTGTTGTGCTTCATTTTTCTTTTGTTGTGCTTCGTCGTCTTTGGCGGTTTCTTCAAGTAATTTATCTATATCTAGTTGGGTACCTGATGTAGTTGCATCACTATCATTTGGTTTTGGTAGGCTGGATGCAGAAGCGTTTTGTTCTTTTGGGCGCATAGAAATGCCACTAACTTTTTTAAAGAATTCTTGACGTTTCGCATCTGAAAGTTTAGATATTTTTTCTTTTTGACTATCGTCTAACGCTTTCAATGGAGTAGGGAGTTTCGATGCAATAAGTTGCTTTATCCCATCTGAGTTGGTAGCATTAATAATATTATTTTTTAATGCAATGGCTTCATGATCTGATAATACCTCAAGTAAATCTATATAGTCTTGCTGCGTTTGCATATCAGTAGCTCTAATCATCTTCATTTCACTGAAGCGTTGATTGACAAGTTCTTTTTGATGATTTACTTGTTTATCTATATCATCTATATCAAGGCATTTATCAAACGCTTGTTTTAAGGTGGTCCGTTCAGGTTTCGGCAGCAACTGAATGAGCTTATTGTAATCTATATAATTTTGATACAATGCTTCTATAGATTTTTTGAGTTGCGCTTTCGTTGAGATTTTATAAATTACTTTCTTTAAACGCTCTTTTCCGTCATCATCTGCCATTTGAACCAGTTTGAGGTACTGCTCTTTGATGCTTTTAGGTAGGTTGGCCAAAATTAAATTGGGTTTAGGCATCAACTTTTCTCGTATACAACCACACCTAATGAATGGTAAACAGGCTAGAACTAGGGTGTAAAACAAAAAATAATGTACGAAACATGAAACACGTTTTTGTTCTTTTCTATTTAACATATAGGTTCCGTAGGGATAAGATAGTAAATGTAAATAGTATGTAACTATGTTGAAAGAAACCTATCTACAATAATTAAGTAGAGCATGCCTAGCTGCTTATTTAGAATGTACCTATTAATCTTACAAAAAAAACTATAACTTGGCAACCATTACTGAGTGGTTTCGGTTACCTATAACTGTTTTTTTGCATCTTGCTATACTATAATCCTGACAGTTGCTAGATAAGCTTTTCTGTAGGAACAAAGCGGCCATTTTTTTAACTAAATATTATTGTATATATTTGCACCATTACTTAATGGGAAGCGTTTTGTAGTCCTAAAAACCAAATCTTTATATTCCATCCTTTTCTTGCACAATATAAAGGCTCTGGCATCGCCTTTAGCAGGAGTGTAGGGAGCTCATTACTTAGTCATTCAGTGCATATGCAACCTTTGTTCTTTTTTTACTTTTCTAAAAGATATTTAAATATACTTGCCTTTTTGTGGATTTTATCTATGAACGGCGTTGTATATATCCATGCTAGAACAGCAGCAAATATAGCTCCGCTAGCCAACAAGCCATTTGCTGTGGATAAAGCGCTTATATGGGCGATTCAAGAGAATGATTTAGAAAAGGTTACTGCTTTATTATCTGATGGTAAAAATGTTAATAATCAAGATTTTTTAGGATATAGCCCATTGCATTATGCTGCTAAATATGCTCAGGCAAGCATTGTAGCCTGCCTTATTGAAGCCCAAGCTTCATTAAATCAAAAAAGTGCTAAAAATGGCCATACGCCTTTATTGCTTGCCATTCGAAGGGGGCATAAAAAGATTGTATCGCTTTTGCTAGCAGCTGGTGCCAAGCCAGATATTGTAAATCATCAAGGGTATAATGCATTACAACTGGCCGTTCGAAACGATAGAAAAGATCTTGTGCAATTGTTATTGCAGGCAGGTGCTACTTATGAAAGTGGGACTAGTCCTTTATTGATGGCCATTAAAAGGCAGAATTTCCCAATTGTTCAACTGTTGTTGCAGCAAGAAGAAATGGTTGAGACACGTGATAAAAAGGGATATACGGAGTTGCATTGGGCGATTAGGCAAAATGTAGTGGCGATCTTTCGAGCTTTATTAAAGTCTGGCCGTTTTAATGTTAATGCACAAGCAGACAACGGTGCTACGCCCTTGCATCTTATAGCTGCAAATAAAAGAAGTAAGAGTAAGTTATTAAAAGCTTTGCTAGATGCCCCTTTATTAGAGGTAAATGTACAGGATTGTACAGGGAGTACCCCCCTTCATTATGCAGTAGCTACTAATCACCTAAAGGCTGTGAATGGCTTGTTGCGTTATGCCTCTATTGATGTGAATCTACAAAACAACCTAGGCCAAACCCCTTTACACTATGCGGTTCAATGTCAGCATGTGGCTGTTGTAAAACAACTATTGAAACGTGTTGGAAAGGGTGTGTTTATACAAAATAAAAAAGAGATTACACCGTTAGAACTTGCGGCTATGCATCAAAACAACGCTACCATTTATAACCTAATACTAGCCCATATAAGCCTTTTAGGTGTTGATTAACCCTTATGCTAGAAAGAGGTTTCTGCAATAGGCTGATTACATTTTCAAGCACTTTATTATACATTTTGAGATGATCAAAGAAGATTCAGTTATTCTTGCACTGATAGCAAAAGAAAAAATACGTCAAGAAGAGGGGTTAGAATTGATTGCTTCTGAAAATTTTGTTTCTGCTCAAATTGCTGCTGCAACCGGAAGTATTCTAACCAACAAATATGCAGAAGGGCTTCCAGGCAAACGCTATTATGGTGGTTGTGATGTCGTGGATGAAATAGAATCTTTAGCTATTGAACGGGCCAAGGCATTGTTCCATGTGGATTGGGTCAATGTGCAACCCCATTCTGGTTCACAGGCAAATGCAGCTTTGATGATGGCGGTTTTGAAACCTGGTGATAAAATTCTGGGGTTCAATTTAGCCCATGGTGGCCACTTAACCCATGGCTCGCCTGTAAATTTTTCTAGTAAGTTGTATCAATCTTTTTTTTATGGTATACACCCAGAGACGGGTTTGATTGAATGGGAGGAAGTGGCACAAAAAGCAAGAGCGATACAACCTGTTATGATTATTTGTGGTGCCTCTGCCTATAGCCGTGATTGGGATTATGCTCGATTACGGGCTATTGCAGATGAAGTAGGTGCCTTTTTATGGGCAGACATTGCCCATCCTGCAGGTCTGATTAGCCAGGGGTTACTCAACAATCCTTTTCCTTATTGCCATTTTGTAACCACTACAACCCATAAAACATTACGAGGGCCTCGAGGTGGTATGCTACTTATGGGAAAAGATTTTGAAAATCCTTTTGGCAAAACCAATGCGAAGGGGGTAGTCCAAAATATGTCTGCTTTACTGGATGCGGCTGTTTTCCCTGGAACCCAAGGTGGGCCGCTTATGCACACGATTGCTGCGAAGGCTATGGCATATTTCGAAGCTATGACCAGCGATTATAAAGCCTATGTGATACAAGTGCAAATAAATGCAAAAGCGATGGCACAAGGATTAATGGACAAAGGATATAAAATTGTATCTGATGGAACAGATAACCATCTATTGTTACTGGATTTATCTAGTAAAAATATCACAGGTAAAAAAGCGGAAGCCGCCTTACAAAAGGCTGCGATTACCACTAATAAAAACTTAATCCCTTTTGACCATACCACTCCACAAGTTACCTCAGGTATCCGGTTGGGAACGGCTGCTGTAACGACTAGAGGGTTGGTCGCCTCTGATATGCTGTTGGCCGTAGAATGGATCGATCGTGTTCTTAAAAATATTGACAATGAATCTAAAATTAAATCAGTAAAGGAAGAAGTCAATAGCTATATGCGCCACTTTCCGCTCACAATGGTTGATCATTCGAGGTAGTTGAAAGGTGATCTATTTACCGAGAAGCTTTATAGCCTATTCCTTAGTATTTAAATAATCTGAATTACCGTAAGCTTTGTTTAGTGGGGTATCATATTCATCTATCAAAATATAGACTTTTTGACTATGGTGTTGGTAGAGGCATTGACTCAGGAGCTTTAGTGAATCCTCTAAATCTTCCTGGTCGGCAGATTGATCAATAATAGATTCAAATGTTTTTAACTGTACCGTATTAAGCTTTTCACTATTTAATAAATACTCAAATGAGCTAAACAGGAAAGCTATCTGTTTACCTATTTTATTGTAAGCTCCTTGAAAACTGTTTGAATTGACATCCTTAAAGCTTATCATAATGACAGGGTATTTACCTTGATAAGTCTTCAGATAATCTACCTTCCTTTAATTTACGAATAGCTAAATTATCAAATCAACCTGCTGTACTGAGTCCATTCACCTCTGAGGCAAAAAAATGGTACAGCATAGACATATTCAGTGTCTTACCCCAACGACGAGGACGGGCGATTAACCTAACCTCATCGCCCTTATTAAGGAATTCAGCAATTATGGATGTCTTATCGCAAAATAGGTAATCGTTGGATACCAACTTATGAAAGTTACTCACTCCAATTGGTAATTTTTTCATGATGTGAAGAGTTAAAACTATTGAATTAAGTTGATGCCACTGATTTAAACCAATTCGATAATCAATCTTGTTTCTTGTATAGCAGTTCTTTAATCTTTCCAACAAATAGAAAGTCCTCTAGCTCCGCTAGTTTGGTATGTAAAATATCCTTAGAGCTGCCTTCCCATAACTTTTTACCCTGGTAGAGGAATAAGATAAAATCACCGAGGGATAAAATAGTGTTCATATCGTGGGTAACCACTACTGTGGTCATTTTGTAGGTGTAGGTTACCTCAGCAATTAATTCATCTATTTTAAGTGCAGTTTGTGGATCTAGCCCTGAGTTGGGTTCATCACAAAAGAGGTATTTAGGGTGGTTTACAATGGCTCTAGCAATGCCAGCCCGCTTTTTCATACCGCCACTTAGCTCATTGGGCATTTTGTGCTGCACATCTGGTAGACCAACCTGTAACAGACACTCATGTACACGATCTTTTTTTTCAGCTGTGCTCATATTGGTCAGTACATCTAATGGGAAGCGAACATTTTCTTCTATATTTTTAGAATCAAATAAAGCACTCCCTTGAAAGAGCATGCCCACTTTTCTTCTTATTTCGGTTTGCAGCAGCTTATCACCATGGACTAGATCACGCCCATCAAAAAGCGAAAAGCCCTTATCTGGCATAACCAAACCAAGCAAACATTTCACCAAAAGGCTTTTGCCCGTTCCACTTGCACCGATTACTAAACTTATTTGCCCCGTTTTAAATAGCCCACTTACACTATCTAGGACCATTTTATTATTAAAGGATTTAGAAATATTCTCAAAGGCAATCATAAAAGATAGGTCAGTTTAGATACGATGACCGAGCAAAACATACACTAAAAATAAGTCTGCTATTAAAATAGCAATACAACTATTGGTAACCGCATTTGTACTGGATTTACCGACATCTAATGACCCACCCCTTGTAAAAAAACCTTTGTAACAAGCAATGGAAGAGATGATAAAGCCATATACCAATGATTTATAAAGCGATACATGAATGTCATATGCATCAAAGGCCTTTCTTAAGCCATTTATATAGGCTTGAGGGGGAATGGAGGTAAGCCATTTGCAAGAAAGAAACCCGCCATAAATAGAAAGAAACATCGCAATGATTACCAAAAATGGATACATGAAAACGGTGGCAATAATCTTAGGTAAAACCAAATAATTATTGGCATTTACACCCATAATCTCTAATGCATCGATCTGTTCACTAATGCGCATAGAACCCAGCTCGCTGGCCATACTAGAACCTATTTTCCCAGTAAAAACAATACCAATCACAGTTGGTGCCAATTCAGAAACCGTCATATTGCGTACTGCAACCCCTATAAAATCTTTCGTCATAAGTGGGTGTTTGAATTGAGAGGCCAGCTGAATACAGGTCGCCCCGCCCATAAAAATGGAAATAATACAAACAATAAAAAGAGAATCAACGCCTACTTGAATACATTCTTTGGCGATCCGAGACAAAAACATGCGGCATGGAACAGGGTTTCCAAACATAGCACGCAAAAAAAGTAAATATTCCCCAAATGCTTTTATCATAGCTTAAAATAAAACCCCAATATACAACTTCTACTCCGGAAAGTAATCAAAAAATAGATAGCAATCAAGCTATAATCCTTCATACTAACCCGCTATTCTGGTTTTATAATCAAATCGGATCAGTAAAAACAGGCTGAGCAGTATGCGCTCAAGTATTAAAGCAATCCAGACGCCACTAATGCTCCATTTGTATTGTACAACTAAAATATAACAAATGGCTGCCCCTATAAGTTGGGTGATGATACTACATAGCAATAAAAAAGCATTGTCGTTTAAACCACGCAATATACTACTGCCCCAATAGCACAGACTGTAAAATAATTGAAAAAGCGATACATGTATCATTAATAAGCTTACTAAAGTGCGTACGGTATCTACTGGTTTATAAAAAGAAATAATATAGGGGCTAATGGTAAATAGCATAATCCCAACTAGTATAGAAACCATTCCAATCATAGAACATACCATAAATGCTACTTTTCTTACGAGGCAACCACTTTGTGGATGATGTTGTTGGGTTACTAAAATTGAACCAGAAAGCCCTAACCCAATAGCAAATATGGTAATTAATTGGCAAATATTAAATAAGATGGCATGCGCGGCTTGTGCTTCTATACTGATCCAACCTACTATAGTGGCAATAAAAAGAAGATAAGCACCCTCTAGGCCAAATTGAATGCCTACGGGCCAACTGATCCATACTATTTTTCTAAAATACCGCCACGATATTTGACCAAAGTTGAAGCTCATAATAGGCTGATTTTGTGGTGATATATAAAACACATAACAAGCCCCTGCTATTGCGGTCAGGGTTTCTGAAAGCACAATGGCGCTAGCCGCTCTATTTAATCCAAGCATTGGAAAACCACATTGGCCATAAATCAGCAAAACATTAAATAGGGCATTGGTAGTTAGTGTAAAAAAACTGAGGCGCAATGCAGTTTTTCCATAAGACATCCCTTCTAGATAGCGCTTGATCATATTGTTAATGGCAGAGGGTATCAGTGCAATAGAGATAATCAATAGATAAGGGCGTCCTAAGGCAACGATTTCTTGAGATTGCTTGGCATAGGAGAGATAAAAAGAAAGTATGCCCAGCACCATAATAAAGACGAGCGCAAAAAATACATTCAGCAACAGCCCATGTTTTAAAATTTGCTTTACCTTCTGGTGGTTTTGCTTACGATCTGCACGGGCCACTAGCAGCGCCACACTGGTAGAAATGCCTAAGTTGATTTTTTTAAATATATTAATAATGTATTGGCAAACACAGCAGAAGCCGCATGCGCAACACTCATTCGACTTACCATAGTGGTATTGATGGCTTCGATGACCAACACATTTAGGTTGCTAAATATAATGGGGTAGCTGCGCATAAGGTAGGTTACGATCAGCGTCCTATCGATAGATGGAAAACGTGGAGACATAGTTAGAATGCACTAAAACAATAGGCTAAAAGATTGAAAGGCATATAGGTAGACCACAATAGCTAAGCGCATGGTATAGACAACTAAAAAATAAAGCACATCGGGCAAAGGTCTAAAAAATATTGATTTTAAGCTTATAATGGAAAAAAAAGTATCAAGTTTGTGGGTATCATAGATACCCCCTGTTTAATATCCTATGCAAATTTAGAAAGCGTCTACAACAAAAGCAATGTTCGACGCTATTTTAGTCTGTAATAAATTATTTATATACTGATTACCAGTATATAAAATATAAATTATCTCAATATAGAGTTTTTAATAATTTGCATATACTGTTTTCCATATTGAAAATAGCCGCTATCCAGCTATTGGAATCTTTGTGGAAGGTTCTGTTTGCGCAATTGGTTGTGTGGTATCTAGTCCATCATCGCTTTCTTCAGAATGCTGATTAGATGGGTTGATTTTTGTCCAGATTGCTGCTCTAGGAAAGAGCACCTTACGAAAATTAGCCATTTGTTCATTGCCTTTTACCGGTTTCATTCCGAATCTACCCGGCATACCTCCGTTTACTGAAGCCAAAAATTGATAATGTCCAGTATAGGCTAGTGTTTTATAGATATCACTAATTTCTGCTGATGTTGGATAGTTTATCTGAATAATCTTTCCATCAACCAAATAACTCTTCACACCTGTTCTATCCTTGCCACTTTTACAGAAAAATAAGACTTTGGAAGTGGATGGGTTAGCCTCGCCTAATATTGCCTTGCAGGCAGTATAACTTGCGGCAATATCGGCATTTCGGTTGCCCGTTATAGACATAGTATGTTTTATGTTGTTCAGTAAATCATATCCAACAGATTCTTTCAATGTAGCTACTTCCTGGAACAGTCTTTTAATTTTTGGATCTTTCACCTTTTCTATGGCCTGGTTTATATAATTTTCTGAATGGTTGGCTATCCGATCCAGCATTTTTTTAATCCAATTAATACAACTTTTCTTTTCTGTATCATCTGGGAAAAAAGCCTTATATACATTTGGATGGTCCGCTTTATAGTACACCAGAATCTCTTGTATGAGCTCATCGATTTTGTTGTTAACGTTAAATAATGTTGAAATTTCATTGATTGAAATATTCATAAATTGACCGGGAGGTATTATGTTTTTCGCATCTGCTACAATCTTTTTTTCACGAATTTGGCTGTTATATGCTAAATTCATCTCATAATTTAAAGATATTGCTTCTATGGTTTTGCCTTGCTTAGTGGTTTGCGCCTGAATTTGTTCCCAATTATCTTTACTTTGTTGAAAATCAATCATTTGATCCTTCGGTTCAGCCCATTCAATAGGCGAAACAAATGACCCACTATGATAGTAACGGCCTAATTCAATTGGGTTATTATTGTCATCATAAGCGAGAACCCTTTTTTGATAGGCATTTCTACATCCTGGAATGCTGCGCAGCTGGGTTGGAATATAGTGCTTACCATCTAGTAATTTATCCAGATAAGCATCAATAAGCTTTTGTTCAAAGAGGTCTAAACGATCGTACCAGCTTTCTGATTTCCTATTTATATAGTCTCGTTTCTGTTTTTCTGTTAGTGGCAACCACTTTTTGTCTTCCAATGCAAATTTTTTACCATTTATGGTGAAGGTAGTAGTAATATTGTAATGCGTATCATCTAATCCAATATAGTTTTCTGCTAATCTTAATTTTTCATTTATCCAATCAGGCGCTTTATCTTGAAATAAGTTGTTTTGTAAGTGTAATAAAACGGTTGCATTTATCTTTTTTATTGTATTGATCCAAGAGTCCTCTGTTTTTTCTGGATAATCATGATAATACTTAATGAGTTTATAGGCCTTTTCTACAAATTCTACTCCATCTTTTTTATGTAATTCAAAGATCTTTTTTGCAGCACGATATATGTTCAGTGCCATAACGACATAGTCTTCTCCAGCGTATAAGCTACTACTGTTGCTATTGTCACCTACATGTCGTGTCAATTCATCGCCTGAAAGACGCCACCTAATACCCCTCTGTTCATCAGCTGCTTCACGCATACCTTGGATTGATCTTTCAAAATCAAATGTTATATCTTTTTTATCAAATTCAGGATCGGTTTCATATCCAGAATCATACCCAGCGTTGGGCTCCATACCAGCTGCCTTATTTATTTTATAACGAGATGGCGCATCAGAATCGGTTGCATGTCCAGTATCATACCCGGAGTTGGGCTTCACACCAGCCCCCTGATGCATTTTATAATCAGCACCAAACTCAGCATCAAATTCAGGAACAGTATCTAACTCAGGGGCAGAAACAGGCTTTTCTGTCGTTGCATCCACTAATGCCAACTTTAAATCAGCTGATTGGTGTGGTATAGGTGAGCTTTTAATTGTCTTTCTTAAACAACTACTTGCTTCTAAAAATAGGGTCATAAAGAAGAGGGCAGCAGCCCGTTTAGGGTAGGACATGTATTAAAAAGCAAAGAGATAAATTATGGATATCGAAGTTTAAAATTCTATGTTTCCTATACTACTGATTTTTAATTAAAATAGCAAGAATACTGTAGTATTTTTTATGCATTAGATTATAAAACTTGTGTATGATGCTTTTCTTTCGTATTATCAGCAAGTCCATCCTGCCTTTCCTATTTTATATTTCGCTCTTTAAAGCATTGTTTTGCTTAATATTTTTTATCTATGTCGTTTAAACTTGTATCATCTTATCAACCTGCAGGGGATCAACCCAAGGCTATTCTAGAACTTGTGGGGCACATCAAGCGTGGGGTATCTAGCCAAGTGCTGATGGGCGTTACGGGATCTGGTAAAACCTTTACGATAGCCAATACGATTGAGGCTTTAAATAGACCTACATTGGTAATCAGCCATAATAAGACATTAGCAGCACAACTATATAGTGAGTTGCGCGCCTTTTTTCCCAATAATTTGGTTGAATATTTTGTATCCTATTACGATTACTATCAACCAGAAGTCTATTTACCAGCTAGTGACACCTATATAGAAAAAGAATTGTCCATTAATGATGAATTGGAACGACTGCGTTTGAGTACGGTTGCTGCTTTGTTAAGCGGCCGAAGAGATGTGATTGTAGTCGCTTCTGTCTCTTGTATTTATGGGCTTGGTAAGCCAGAATCCTTTAAAAACAATAGCCATTTGTTTAGGGTAGGTGCCCAATTGTCTCGTAATGATCTTTTAAAATGTTTTGTGGAAATGCTCTATAGCCGGGATGATGCCGCATTTACGCGGGGTCGCTTTCGGGTAATGGGAGATACCATTGACCTATTTGTCGCTTATGGTGATTATGCCTATCGTTTTATCTTCTGGGGAGATGAGCTAGAAGCAATTCATATTATAGATCCGGCCTCTGGCAGAAAGGCCAAATCGTTGCAAGAGGCATTTGTTTTTCCTGCCAATCTCTTTGTGATGGGTAAAGATATATTGGATCACGCGGTAAACGCTATTCAAGAAGATCTTCATATACAGTTAAATTATCTTAATGAGATCGGTAAAGTTGAAGAAGCCCAACGGCTCCAAGAAAGGACTGAATTGGATTTGGAAATGCTTCGAGAACTAGGGTATTGTACCGGTATTGAAAACTATTCACGTTATATAGATGGCAGGTCGGTTGGTGAGCGTCCTTTTTGTTTGTTGGACTATTTTCCGAAAGACTACCTCATGGTTATGGACGAAAGCCACGTTACCATTCCGCAGTTCAGGGCGATGTCTGGGGGAGATAGGGCTAGAAAAATAAATCTGGTAACGCATGGTTTTAGGTTGCCCTCTGCTATGGATAATCGTCCATTAAGCTTTAATGAATTTGAACAACTCATCAACCAAGTTATTTTTGTGAGTGCAACACCTGCTGATTATGAGCTGATAAGCGCTGGTGGCATCGTTGTAGAGCAAATCATACGTCCAACAGGGCTGCTCGATCCGAAAGTAGAGGTGCGGCCTACGCTCCATCAAATGTATGATATTTTAGAAGAGATCCATCAAGTTGTAAAAAAGGGGGACCGGGTATTTATTACTACCCTTACCAAGCGTATGGCAGAAGAACTGACCGATTATTTAGTGGATGCAAAGATCCGTTGCAGATATATGCATTCTGAAATCAAAACTTTAGATCGTGTTACGATATTGAATGGATTGCGTAATGGCACTTTTGATGTATTGGTGGGTGTAAACTTACTACGGGAGGGGTTAGATCTACCACAGGTCTCTTTAATGATTATTCTAGATGCAGACAAAGAAGGCTTTTTACGAAATGCACGCTCGTTGATTCAAATCATAGGTAGGGTAGCACGCCATGCACAAGGGCGTGTGATTATGTATGCAGATAGGATTACCGCTTCTATGGAACAGGCCATCGGAGAAACGCAGCGTAGGCGCGCTTTACAAATGGATTATAATATACAACATCATATTACCCCTAGCTCAGTGCTTCACAAGCAGACTACATTAGATTTAGACGATGAAATGGCACGTCCGTTTGGGCCGCTTGTTAGGGATGATCGCAGCTTTCCTGACGTTGTGGCCGATGGTCAGGTGCCTTATGGTAAGCAAGAAACGATAGAAGAACGTATTAAAATACTTGAAGCGCAAATGTACCATGCTGCAGATGCACTGGAGTTTCTTGAAGCAGACCGACTACAGAAAGCCATAAAATTCTTAAAGAAACAGCAAAAATTCTAATATATTTTTTTTGATTTTTTGATTTTTTTTAGTACCATGAACTAAGCGCCTGTAGCAACAGGCTTCAGCGGATCTCTTCGGGGCAGTGGTAAAAAAACAAACTTGTCTGCTTCTTTATGAAGCAGCTAAAAAATCAAGCGCTCTGAAAAAATTTGCTAAAAAAGGAAAAGTACAGCTTCCGCCCATTCTATGGACTTCAAGCGTGTGGCCATGCTACTTTTCAGTTCATATCCATAGTATGGGTTATGCCAAAAGGCTTCATGCATGGAAGTTCCTTAAAAGCTGCAAAATACTTTTTAAGTAATTTTTTTTGCAACGGTGTTTGATTTACAGAACACTTTTTGATTGATCAAAAGGTATCGTCTATCTGTTTTCTTGCACCATTCGCTTCAACAGGTATAATTTTTGAGCCATTTAAAGAGACAACTAAAAAACAAAATAAACTATGACTTACAAATTTAATAAAATTAAGCCTTTTACTAAAAGGTTGATTGGTCCAAATATAATTTTTCCAGCGGCTTATCTTTTATTGAGTGCAGAAAAATGCGTGTTTGGTGCGAGCAATCCAAATAAAATAGGTAATATATCTTTTGCATCGCAAAAAAATCAAGCAAGCCATGCGTTAGAAGATTCAGACGTAGATCAGGGTGACCCATTAGAAGAGCTACCCTTTTTATCGGGTAGAGGAACCCTATTAAATCTAGGTGATTACTTATGTGGTGCTTTTGTATCATCTGATACGAAAGAGGTATACATTGTTAAGCTTCATTCGAAAGATGGATGGATGCAGTTTGCTAAGGAAGATGCAGGTGCATTACATCTTTGCTATGATGATGCTAAAGATCAGCGTATTATAAAGGTTGATTATCAGGTTATTGAGCATTTATGCCAGTCATTGCGTCAATCATCTGATCTAGGTCAGCATAGTATGAATAAGGAAGATTTTTATCGTAAGGTAGCAAACGACTCTGCTTGGCGTAATATAGAATTTTACTATAAAGAACCATTTGGTGATCTGCCTATCTTTAAAGAAGCGGGCATAACATCCTCTACGGAGTTTACGAAGGAAGTGTATCAAAAGTTTAGCAGTAGCAACAGCTTGATCAGTAGCAGCTTATCGATTAAAGGTAACATTGCCTCCGATGCGCTTAAAAATGTTGAAAAAAAGACTTTTTTGCTTGTTAAGGATAAGTGTGATCTCGTGCATCTTGTAAAAGCTATGTTAGAAAGTGATGCTGATTGGGGCACTAAAGTAGGCGTAGTAGATACGAAGGAGTATATAACCTGCCCTGCTACACTTGTTAAAGGTGCACTACAGTTTGATTCGAAGGAAGATTTGGAGAAGGATGTAACGCATCAATTGCAAGATGATTATTTAAAGCTGCCATTAGAAGATTATCAATATGTCTATTGCTTCCTTAATGATGGCGCATATTATCATTTGATTGCATTAGATCATCTCAAACCTTTGTTAAAACAGGAAATAGAAAGACTGGTTGAAAACCCGTATTCCGTGCTGCCGGTTCCGGTAGCTGCTCCTGAAAATTCCACAGATCAAATACCACCAGAAACGTTAAGTGATCAAGATCCAACTCAACCTAAATGTCAAGTTGATGGGTCTCCAAGTGAGGAGTGTGCTCAACAGCCTAATCCGATAACCTATAATCCGGAAGCGGAAGTTACTCAGAGTGCTCGACCTGTTGTCACTTCACCTATGCAGTTTACTGGCCCTATTCTTGGTTCTGGATCTGGCATTGCTCCTGTCACTGGCTCTAGCTCTGTCCCTGGCGCTGCTCCTAGTGCTGGATCAGTTGTAAATGGAAATAAAGATCCAAATGAAGACACTGATCACACTAAACTGCCTCAACCGTCGTCCACACCGCCCCCACTAACAAATAGTAACCCGATTCCGACTCCACCACCACTGCCTCCACCGTTGCCAAACTCAGGTGCAAATGGTGTGATTCCGATACCTCCTCCGCTGCCTACATTGGAAGAACCACCGTTGCCGCCAGCCACTAATGGAGATAAGCTTAAATTGGCTGGATCTCCTAAACAAACTAGTGGTCAATTTATCATGGATGAATTAGCAGAAAAGCTCAAGAATAGATATCAAGAAGTAGAGAAACAGCAGCAATCTATTGAGTCGTTTACTAAATCTAGATCTGAACAAAATTCTCATCTTACTAATGAATCTGAAAATGATGTGTTAAATAATATAGAGAAGAAGATAGATGCTGCTAAAGCAAAAAGAGCTGAAGAGCCTCAAGGTCTTGAAGGAGCGTTGCGTAAAAAGTTGGCCGAAATAGAACAGGCTACTAACCCTTCTGAATCTGATAGTGAGGATAGTGAGGATAGTGAGGAAGATGAGGAAGATGAGGAAGATGATCCAGATTGGAATGTATAAGTCATCTAAACGAGTTCCATAACCTACTTTACCATGTAGTGGCAGTGCGCAGGAGGTCTAATAGACCTCTTGCATCACCTATTTCTAATGGCCGTTGTCTATTCACGCATATGGTTGAAGCTTAAGGCCTTTCCTTACCTTTACTGTGTGCCAAATTCATTTATCGACGGCTGCAAGCGAGGGGACATAGGAACCATCCGTAAAACGCCTTTTGTACATCTGCGCAAAAATACTTTTTCCTTAAGTTGACGCCATTGGCTGAACGACGGACACCTTTTTTATCAAGCAAAAAGATATAAGTAACTATAAAAATTCCTTTAGTATGCTGCTGTGCTCGACTGCGTTTCTCCTAAGAATTGCGCACCACAAATAGGTTATGCAGGAGATCTAATACTTCCTTACCGCCTGCCACTAGGTTTAAGCCTTGAGCGGTGGGTAAGTCAACCCATAGGTAATCCGTATGCTCTTGATTCAGGGTAACGGTATAGTCGGATGGCGCTGATGGCGCTAAAACCCCTTTAAATAAGTGGAGTAGATAATCTAGTTTTGGTGTAAAGAGCCTTATGCAAATGGTTTGGATAAAGTCTGCTTTTTCTGGCGGCAGTGTGATACCCGTTTCTTCTTTTACTTCTCTGATAACGGCTTGATGGGGTGTTTCATTTTTTTCTAATTTGCCCCCCGGCATGCACCATTTTCCCCCTGCGCTTGCGTGACTGTTTCTTTTCAATACCAATATTTTTCCATTGCATACCATATAGCATGTCGCTACTTGGTAGCTAGGGTTAAACCCATTGATGGAGAATGAATCAAATCCAAAGATTCCCCCTTCAAATAAAGTTGGTCTCATAGTTATTCAAAAACAAGCAAAAACTAACGGAAAACTATCGCAACATTTTCAGAAGTGAGACCAAGGTCTCTTTTAATTTGCGTCTATCTACAATCATATCTAAGAAGCCATGTGCCAATAAAAACTCTGCGGTTTGAAAACCTTTTGGCAATTCTTTGCCCACCGTTTCTCGAATCACACGTGGACCTGCAAACCCAATGAGTGCACCTGGTTCCGCCATATTGATATCCCCTAGCATCGCATAGGAGGCGCTTACGCCCCCTGTAGTTGGGTCGGTCAGCAAGGAGATATAAGGGATTTTAGCTTGCGCCAATTGCCATAACTTAGCAGATGTTTTGGCCATTTGCATCAGCGAGAAACTGCCCTCCATCATGCGTGCACCACCAGACTTAGAGATGATCAGTAGAGGGGTTTGGTGGGCCATACAATGGTTAACCAGTTGGGCGATTTTTTCGCCTACTACACTACCCATAGAGCCGCCAATAAATTTAAAATCCATGCAGGCAATGGCCAATGGTAGGTGATCGATCGTTCCATAAGCCGTTCGTATCGCATCTGTTAAATCCGTTTGCGCTTCTGCTTGCTTCAGCCGTTCTGTATAAGGCCTGTTGTCTACAAATTGAAGTGGATCTACAGAGCGGAAGGTTGGATTCAGCTCTGTAAAGTTCTGCGCATCAAACAAAATCGCAAAATATTCCTTAGAACCAATTGGTAAATGATGTCCATCATCAGGCACAACCTGTAAATTTTCTTGCAATACTTTGCTGTGTATAATCTTTCCTTTGGGCGTTTTTACCCAAAGGCCATCAGGCGACTCTTTTTTGGCCGAACTGGGGGTTAGAATACCTTTCTTTTTGCGCTTAAACCAGCTTAAGTTGTCGTTTATTAAACTCATAAGATCATCTAAATTTAAAGCCTTTTATGGGTTTTCAGGACGCATTTGTGGAAAAAACAGTACATCTTGAATGGAATTTGAGTTGGTCATAATCATCGTAAGTCGATCTATGCCTATGCCAATACCTACCGTTGGGGGCATGCCATACCGCAAGGCTTTTAAAAAATCATGGTCTACCACCATGGCTTCTTCGTCGCCACGTTCTCCTAATGTGCGTTGTTCCTCTAATCTTTGTTGTTGATCAATTGGATCATTTAACTCAGAGAACGCATTACAGATCTCTTTGCCCGCACATATCACCTCAAATCGTTCCGTTAAAGCTGGATTGTCTCGGTGTCGCTTCGCTAAAGGAGACATTTCAACTGGATAGTCTGTGATGATAGTAGGCTGAATCAGGTTTGGTTCACACTTCTCCCCAAAAATTTCATCTATAATTTTACCTTTAGCTAGGTTATCAGCTATATGGATATGGAGTTGGTGGGCTACGTTACGCAATGCGGCTTCATCCATATTGCTTACATCGTATCCAGTAAAATGATGGATGGCTTCGAACATGGTAAAACGTTTCCATGGCCGTTCGAAGTTGATCAGGTGTGCACCAAATGGAACCTTGGTTGTACCATGTAGGGCTTGTGCGACCCCCTCTACCAATTCTTCTACATAGTCCATCATCCAAATGTAATCCTTATAGGCCACATAAAGCTCTACTTGCGTAAATTCTGGATTATGAAAACGCGACATTCCTTCGTTTCTAAAATCTTTTGCAAATTCATAAACCCCCTCATAGCCACCAATAATTAATCTTTTTAAGTAGAGCTCATTGGAAATACGTAAACATAACGGGATGTCTAAGGCATGGTGGTGGGTCGTAAAAGGGCGTGCAGATGCGCCGCCATAAATGGGTTGCAGAATAGGGGTTTCTACTTCTAGATACCCTTCACGATGCAAAAAAGCTTTAATGGTATGAATCAACTTGGCCCGTTGTTCAAATACCTGGCGTACTTCTGGATTCACAATTAAATCAACATACCTTTGGCGATACCGCTGCTCTGGATCTGTAAAGGCATCATGCACTTTTGTACCCTCTTGTGTGGTGACCTCTTTGACAACTGGTAGGGGCGTCAGGGCCTTGGTTAACAACCGAAGATGGGTAACGTGTACGGCTATAGCACCTACTTGAGTGGTAAAGACAAAGCCTTGCACTTCAATGATATCGCCTATATCTAGTAATTTCTTAAATAGGTTGTTATAGTTGCTTTTGTCCTCCCCTGGACAAATGGAATCCCGTTGTACATACAGTTGAATTCGTCCACTTGCATCTTGCAATTCTACAAAAGAGGCCGCACCCATAATTCTGCGTCCCATAATCCGACCTGCTAGTACTACATGGCTGTAGCGTTCTTTCTCTTTTTCTGTGTAGTTGGCCAGAATAGTGGCCGCCTTGGCATTGATAGTGGTAACAAAGGCTGGATAGGGGTTCACCCCCATTGACTCTAAAAGGGCTTTTTTCTGCGTTCGAATGATGGCCTGTTCACTCAGCTCGTGCATGATATTTTATATGGTTGATAAAAAATTATAAAGTTGGTGACCATGGCTAGGCAGCAGTAATCCATGGATACGCCTACAGTGACCACCCATCGTTTCTCTAATTTACACTTAATTTCTATAATTTACTTGGTTGCGCCTGATTTTAATGGTATGGCTGCATGGCATTTGCTGGTTTTTCAGTCAAAGAAGGTAGCAAGGAGATGTTTGATCTTGAAGCACCTAAGGGTGTACACGAAAAATTTTGTTATGATCGAGTCGATCAGTGGATGGAGGAAGAATAAGGCTATAATCCTAGCTTGTAATCTTGTTTTTTATTAAGTTTGAGCAGATAGTAGTTTTTAGTTGGAAAGGTATAAAAAGTGTTTAAAAGAACCATTTATTGTGTTGTGTATCTATTGGCTTTCCCGCTTTGCGCTTTGGCCGATGCGGTGACCTATAAGGCCGATCGGCTCGAAGGGGAGCTGGTCAACGATAAGCCTTGTAAGAAGCTAGAGGGCAATGTGGTCGTTACCTTTCATGCTAACGGCATCGTGTTGACCGCAGATAAGGCCTATAAGTATGATGAGGAGGATCGGATAGAGGCGCAGGGCAATGTTCAGATTGTGGACAAAGAAGGCAACATTATTAAGAGTGCAATGCTGACCTATAGCCCATCACAAAAGCAGGCTATTTTTGAAAAAAATGTAAGCTATACCTCTAAAAAAGCTACCTTTTACACCCCTAAGCTCATCTACGATGTAGAAAAGAAAGAGGGTAAGTTTTTGCAAGGAGGGAAATTGGTACAGGATAAAATGGTTTTAACCAGTAGTAAGGGCCTCTATGATGGTGCCAACCATCAAGTTACTTTTTCAGATAAAGTGGTATTGATAGATCCGAGTTATACCCTTCATGTCGATCAATTAAACTACCACACTGAGTCAGAAATTGCTTATTTTAAAGGTAGTACTAAAATTATGCATCAAGAAGGTGTATTGACGACCGCTAAGGGTGGCCATTATCTTTTGTCTAAAAAGCAGCTTGTCTTTGATGAGGGTACCCTTACTACAAAAGATATCATCCTTAGGGCAGATCGTTTAGAGCTATTTGATGGGGAAGATTGTGCAGCTGATGGCCATGTCTCTCTTCGGTCGCAAAAACACGATGCAGTAATCGTTGGTGAAAAGGCTAGCTATTCTGAAAAAAAAAAGAAGGGCGTTATAACCGGTCATCCCTTATTGACTAAGGTAGTTGATAAGGAAAAGATGTATTTACGTGCAGATACCTTTATTGTTTTAGAAAAAATGGTAAAAAATCAGTCTCCAGAGCAAGAAATCCATGCTTTGGATCATGTTAGGCTCTATCAAGAAGACTTGCAGGGTGTAGCAGATGGCGCTGTTTATAATACCAGTAAAAATACCATTCATTTACATAATACGCCAGTTATTTGGTGCAGCAACTACCAGATTACCGGAGAGGGGGTTTACTTACTTATTGAGGAAAGCGAACAGGTTAAGCTATTTATCGATAGAAATTTATTTATGGCATCAGCAGATCCGGTTGGCAATTACAATCAGGTAAAGGGGCATAAGATGGTTGCCTCCTTTAAAGAGGGCGCTATTGAGAAGATGTCGATAACGGGTAATAGTGAAAGCCTCTATTTTGCACTTGGGGATAAAGAGGAGTTGATGGGTATGAACCATATTAAGTGTGATTGTATGGAGATGACTATGGAGGATAATACATTGGAGCAGATGACCTGCAAGCCAAAACCTGCTGGAGTCTTTTATCCAGTAGAAAAGCTTGAAGAAGAACAAATGAAATTAGATGGCTTTGTTTGGCATGGTGAAAAATGGCCTACCAAAGAGAATATTTTAGCGCCACTTCCTAAAGATGATGCCGATAAAAATGAATAGTCTTTGACCAAAATTTAATATATTTAGCCCTGTGTAATGGCGTTCTCTAAACGCACTTTTTATATTTTGTCCATTCATTTGGCAGCCATTGTTACAAGAAAGTAGCATATACATTCCTTTTTTATGAAAAATTATCTACTCCATTTATCTTTTATATACAGATTCAGGTGGGTCTTTGTGCTGCCCTCTGTTTTAGTAGTGAATACTTTTTATTTGTTTGCTACGCCTCAGCAGCATAAAAATCAAGCCTTGATTCAACAAAAAAAGGAAGAAATTGATCGGCTTTATAAAAAAAAGTGTTATGCCAAAGCCCATGCGCAAATAGAATTTCTGTTGCCTTTGTTAAAAAATAGGGTAGATCGTTCAGAATTTGAGTTTTATCAGGCTTGCTGTAATTTCCATCAAAAACAATATTTGGTTAGTGCCAATCAGTTTCATTTGTTTGTCAAACAATATCCTTTTTCTCCACATGTAGAAGAAGCCCTTTTTATGCGAGGCTATAGTTTTGCCTCTGAAGAGGTAGATATATGGCTGGATCAAACGGTTACTTATGATGCGGTTCGTTGTTTGGAGCACTATTTAGCCCTCTATCCAAAGGGCGTCTATCTAGATAAAGCTTCCCATGCTTTACAAGATTTACAAGCGCGCCTTATGCAAAAGCGTTTTGCTGCTGCTGTGTTATATGATCGTTTGGGTTACCATAAAGCTGCCATTGAAACCCTTAAAAACTTTAATCAAGACTATCCCGACTCCTTTTTACAAGAAAAAGTAATTGGGCTATGGACAAAGTGTTATGAAAAATTGGTTATGAGTGCATCTGATGTGGAAAAAAAGAAAGAAGTTTTCGATCGTTATTGCTTACAGGTACAGGGGTACCGGATCGATGACAAGCATTCTAGCAATGTAATAGAAAAAGTAGATAAAAAAATAGAAGCAGATAGAAGTAAGAAAGTAAACAAAGGCTGCTGAGGCTTTTTGAGCGAAGGAGCGAACGACATAGTTTTAAATGGATAAAACCTTGTTTTAATTATTAATAGTATATTTACAATTATGAGTCTAAATAAAAAAGTATATTTGGTACCTAGAAATATACATGAGTTGATTGCCCCTACGGGTAATATTTATGAGAGTACCGTTATCATTACGAAACGTGCTAAGCAGATTGCTATGCATATGAAAGATGAGCTGGACCGTAAGTTGGAGGACTTTATGTCTATTACTGAAGAAAAAGACAGTATAGATGTCCAGCGCCAATATGAGATTACACAGCATTACGAAAAGTTGCCTAAGCCTGTATTAGAAGCCACTACAGAATTTTTAGAGGGTGGTATTGCCTTTCGCTATATTAATGAAGCGCCACAAGTAGAGTAGCCATTGTATAAGTTTTGGCTTATCTGTTGTTGATCGTATCTATTCACCCAATGGTGAGGGCTTAAAACAATTGTAATTATGCTTGTCTTTATAGGGTGTTCATATGCGTTAGGCTACTGACCCGCCCATAAAAAGTTTGGCACACAGTAAAGGTAAGGTAAGGTAAGGTAACATCTGAATATTACAAGTTTACTGAAGCCCCAAGTTTTTTATGGGCGGGCTATAATGCCTTGAACAAGAGAAAACCTCTTAGTTGATCAAGCAAGCGGCATGCTGAGCATCTACACATCATTTTTACGGTAATAAGGAGGTATCGTTAACTTAATATTAGGCTTTTTTAGCGCTTTGAAATGTAGTTTATGCAATGCTGCTTTGCCCTGATAAAGCTTCTTTTTATCGCTCAATGAGAAACTTATTTTAATCCCAGATAAGTAAGTTGCCTCTCCTTCCATTTTATGTTGATATAAAACTTTAACGAAGTTGCCTTGTTTTGTATCGATTCGTTCAGCAGCTATAACCTTACCGGTAAGGTCGTCATAGGTATAAACTATATCGGAACATAATGAATCTGGTGTAGATAAGCGATGTGCAATAGGATCAGTAACAGTACCTAAAAGCAATGATTGCATAAGTGGATAGTTACAAGAGACATGATACTTTTCTTTAATCTGCTGATAATTCCATTGATACACTACACGTTGCAACTGATCTACAACCGTCACACCTTTTTTACCGATGGCACCACGTATGAGCACTATACCCAAAGGACCTTTTACCATAAAATCAATTTGTTCATCATATGTTATACAGCAGACCAGACGATAGCGAAAGGTATGGCTCAAACCCATAAAATGTAAAGAAGCCTGCATGGAAAAGTATGAAGGAAATGCAGTAAGCAGATCGGTTACGTCAAACGATTGTTTCCTGGTCTGTTGCATACCGCATCCAGCAAACAAATAAAGCACCACTAAAAATATTTTAAGAAAAATTAAACGATTTATAGTGTATAATACATGCATCATTTGTTGAAGTCAATGGTGCCAACTTAAGAAACAATCAAAAAATAGCGTACAAATGGCTTTTAATCAGTTTTTTGTTCTAATTGCGCTGCGATTAGTTCTAATTCTTTTAAAATTTGTTGGGCAGAGCTTACTACATCTGTAAGTACTTCTTTACCTGTAGTTTTCGCTTCGTTTGCAATCGCATTTTTGCTCCTAATAAGTTTTAGAATAAAACCTTGTAACTTTTTTGTACATGATTTTAAATTGTAAATCATTCCATCCCTTGCTACTGACCCTTTTGTAGGTGCAGAAAGAATGCCTACAAAGGCACCCAAGCAGAAACCTAAGCAAAGGATCAGTAAATTTTCAGTTCTTTTTATCATGGCTGGATCAGTTAAGTAGTTGGGTTATGGGTTTTTCTTTTTCTTTATTGCGTCCATTTAGGATACCCTCTAGCACGCCATTTATAAAAATACCACTTTTAGAGGTCCCATACCACTTTGCTATTTCAATGTACTCATTAATAGAAACCTTAAAAGGTATTTCTTTAAAATGAAGTAATTCTGCTAGAGCCAGTTTCAGTATTAACTTATCTGTTAATAGAATGCGTTTACTATCCCATTTTTCAGTTTTTGCATCAATCATGGCTTCATAGCGTGCGTTGTTATCTATGACAATCATCAAAAGATGCGTGTAAAAAGTTGCTTCTGTACTCCATTTTGGCGCTAAGTTATCCCAAAACAGCGTAAATGCATTAAAACTTTGCGCAGCGCCCATTGTAAAGATCCAGGTTAAAATTTTTTTTACTATGCGTTTGTGCTCATCCCAGTAGAGATCTGCCATAGCAAAAAAATCATTAATAGGTCCCTCCTGAAATATAATATGCTCAAGCATATACTCCAAAAATTTTAGGCTATTATTGGGATCTGATCGATATGATTTGGGCATTTCTGCAGGTTCGATGCATTGCCTATACCAACTTTGTATTTGGTCTTGATCTTTGGCCCAGCTAATGCCATTTTTATCAATGGACTTGATCCAGTTGCTGTTGCTGTATAATGCCTCTAGCAAGGGGTCTTTTACCAGCTGCTTTTTAAGCAGATGATCTGCTGATTTCGATGGTTCGTCTGTTTCTTTTGCCGATTTGTACCATTCTACTAGTAATAGTAAAATAGATACAAGCGCCATGTAGATAGATTCTTTTGACTGGCTAAATCCATTCTGTAAACGGATTTTCGCTTGCTTTACTGCTTCTAGATAGTCGGTAAGATGGTTGCGTACAGATTGCTCAATTTTGTTGTTGTCCGCATAAATAAAATCCTGAGCAGGCAGTGCTGCTGTTACCGCTTCTGTGAAAAGTGCAACGGCTATGTTTTGTGCTTTGGCTAGTGGCTCTTTTTGATCCGGTGCATCTAGAAAGGGATCAAATATAAAATCTTTTTTTATCTGGTCTATAGCCCCTTTTTTATGGGCTATTTGTGCAATCGTATAAGCATAAAGATTTTGTAACGCTTTTATACGAACAAAACGCCTAGGAATCAGGAAGTTTTCCATTATAGTGCAGCTGTTTTATTAGACTTCCTTCGAAACTCGATTGTGAATAGCCATGCTCCTAAACATTGCGCACCACAAATAGGTTTCGAAAGGGGGCTATTTGCCAAGTTAGGTATTTTTTATGCTTTGAATGCGTTGTATAGCCATTTCTTCCGCTACTTCCTGTGTTGGGCGTGCTGTTTTTGCAGCTTTATCTAATACATCCAGGCAGATGGTATAGAGTGCTTCTGTACGTTGTTTGACCAAATTTTGAGATTTGGGTTCTAGTTCCGTAACGGCATTGATTAATCCACCTGCATTGGCTAAAAAGTCTGGTGTATATACAATACTCTTTTTAAGCAGTAGCTTGCCATCCCGGTCTTGATCTGCTAGTTGGTTATTGGCCGCACCGACTACAATTGCACAATGCAGCATGGGAATGGTTTCATTATTTAAAGTTGCACCTAAAGCGCATGGTGCATATATGTCTAACGGCCAGCTGCACAAACGTTCCGCTGCTACTACTTCTACCTTACAGACTTCTGTTATGGCTTGAAGCCGCTTGGCGCAGATATCCGCTACATAAACAATCGCTTGCTCTTGGCAGAGCAATTGTGCCAAATGATAGCCAACTTTACCTATTCCAGCTATACCAATTTTTTTGCCCGCTAAGCTATCTGTTCCAAATGCTTGCTTTACAGTAGCCTTCATGGCAATGTAGACCCCATAAGCGGTATTCCCTGAGGGATCACCACTGCCACCTAATGCTGCAGGAAGTCCGATCACATGGCGGGTTGATTTAGCAATATCTACCATGTGGTCCATAGTAGTGTTGTAGTCTGGTGCAGTAATGTAATGACCACCTAATCGATCTATAAAAGCGCCATATTTGCGCAGTAGTGCTTCAGTAAGTGTTGTACCCTTTTTCTGGATCAGCACCGCTTTACCACCGCCAAAGTCTAATCCAGCTATAGATGCTTTGTAGGTCATGCCACGGGAAAGACGCAGTACATCCTTCAGCGCATCTCGTTCATTTTGGTATTCAAAAAAGCGCACTCCACCAACAGCAGGCCCTAATGTAGTATCATGTATCCCCACAATCGCCTGAAGCCCAGTTGCTTCATCTTGAAAATAGACCACCTGTTCATGCCCTTTTTGGGAAAAATGGGTGGAGTCATTTGGGTAGTTGCTAAAAATATAACTAGAAAAAGATTGTTCTATTATTTTCATAGGGCCTAATACAAATTGTTGAGGTTAAAGGAATGACACCACTCTTTGCTATTGGATGAGCAGTGGAGTAGGGGGGATTCGAACCCCCGGTACCCTTTTAGGAGTACACCCACTTTCCAGGCGGGCACCTTAAGCCACTCGGCCACCACTCCAGCTAATGGTGCTAAATTTATGGATTTTTTATTTATAAACCATGCATGGCTACTTTGTAAGGTAATCTATCAGTAGCATAAGTGCTTTATACCGGTGTGAAATTTTATTTGTTTGATCTTGTTCGATCATAGCATAGGAGGTCGTATAGCCTTCTGGTTGAAAGATAGATTGCCAATTGGCTTGATGCGGTATAGAGCTGGTTGGTTTGGTAATTTTTCCATGCATCGTACCCGTAAATAGCTTTACAGGCTGATTCCGGCCTTCTGTATAGGCAAAAGTAGAAGTAGCTATTGCAGTTTTATCTTCATAATCTGATAAAATGCGTATTAGTCCTTCTAATCCTATTTGCTGTATAAAGGTTTTAATATAAGGGCCAGGCAGCCCGTTTAAACTACTGAAGGTTAGAGCGGTGTCTTCTACTAATACGGTGTCGTCTACAATGGCAGCGGCAGTTATACATTTGTTAATGGCAATTTCATCCAAAGATGCTTGTAGCTCTGGTAATTCTAAGGAATGATGGACCAATTTAAAGGGTGGATCATTACCTAAAATCGCACGAACTTGTTGGAGCTTTAATAGGTTACTGGTAACAAAGTTGATGGTTTGCATAGGCGATTATGAAATAGTCATTTACTATTTTATAGTTTTTTAAATATAAAAGCAACTATAGAACGGGGCAAGAAGATTCCCTTTCCTTATATCCTTTTTTTTACGATCCTGCTTAATGATAACGCACCTTATTATAGCTATATTAATATAATAGTCATCTAGATAACATTTATTTTCGCTCTTTATTTCTGGAAGA
Organism: Cardinium endosymbiont of Nabis limbatus; assembly: GCF_965196625.1. Classification (GTDB taxonomy): domain Bacteria; phylum Bacteroidota; class Bacteroidia; order Cytophagales; family Amoebophilaceae; genus Cardinium. The sequence continues at coordinate 649,132 of NZ_OZ239769.1, forward strand.
TTCTGCAAAAAATTTTAAGTTATTTTAGTTAACTTCAAAGCATTATCTAAAGCTAAACAAATATGATGGTGCAGTCAACCAAGCAAAATCCCATTGATGTAAAATTGTAAATAAAAATAATCCAAAGTATTATGTTAAAAATAAAATTTGATACTAAAAATTATTTTACCTCCTTGAGGCCCTTGAAAATATTTTCTTGTTTTAAACAATTAGTAGGCACAATAGCAATTAGTTGTGCTTTTATAGTCCACATATTTGCTAAAGAAGAATTGGCTACTGATAAAAGAATGTTTATGCACAATGAAGAGGCAGAAAATTATTGGTATGGGGCTTTATGTATAAAACTAGGAAACCTAAGCCTTAACAAAAAACATCCAAAATTACTTCAATATTCTTCTTATCATCCATTTCCTGCTTGCTCATTTGGTGTAATGCCGGGATTATGTGTAGGTCGTCAGATTAATCCATATATGGCCATAGAGTTGGCCTTAGAATGGTTTATAAGTACTCAAAAATATAAATCCCTTAATGCTAATGGCTTCTCCTATTCACCTATAGATTCACCTACAGAAAAAGCATCAACACTTTATACGGTAGGGGTAGGCTTAGATTATATCCCTATGGTACCGGTCTCAAGTACGGTTAGTTTACTGGCATCAATAGGTTGTGGTTATAAGAAAGCTGGTATAGAAGTGCTAGGGGTTAAAGAATTTGACGATATTAGTTGGAACTTTATTCCAAGAATAGGATTAGGTGCAATTATGCACGACGGGTTTCTATCTTTTTCTGTGAAATTTGTATTAGAGTTTAATAACTGTTTCCGGGATAGCAAGCACCCTATATTTAATCCTTCTCTAGCGTTTGGGGTAGGTATGGGTGTAGGTTTTCCATTAAGCAAATGGTGCTAGCTTAAGGATTATTTTTAATCGCCAAGCATAAAGGCGCTTAACCTGGTTAAAATAAAAAAATATAAGCGTTAAATTTAGTATAGTAATGAGATGATCTTAAAAAGTTCTTTTGGGGCCCTTAAAGATATAGCTTATCATTTGTTAAGCCATTCCGGTGATCATAAAATATGGCTGTTAGAAGGTCCTATGGGATCTGGCAAAACCATATTGATTAAAGCACTTTGTGAGCTACTGCAAACGATTCATATCGTGAATAGCCCTACTTTTTCCATTGTTAATGAATATGAGACGATACACCATACTTCTATTTACCATTTTGATTGCTACCGTTTGAATCATCTAGATGATGCGATTGCATTGGATTTTGAGCGTTATTTTGAATCTGGTTGCTATTGCTTTATAGAATGGCCTTCAAAAATTAAACCCATTTTACCGATACATTATTTTTTAATTTCTATAGAAATAGAAACACCTACTACTAGAAACTTGATTTGTACGCATTACTAATGTGTTTTCTATCGTATCTATTCACCTATGGTGGAGGCTTAAGGCTTTGTCTTTACACTTGTCTTTATAACTCGCTCATACCCGCGCTATCTTAAACTAGATACAATGTCCTAAAAATAGGGAAAAGCGTGTCCTTGGAAAAAGTTACGATTAGAAAGTGCAGCTTACAGATGAAAAGAAAAACAGTTTGCAGGGAGGGATTGCAGGATGGCTCCTGTTTTTCCATCTGTAAACTGTGCTTGCAGCAGCTTTTTCCATCAGAACTTGCTTTTTTATCAAGTAAAAAGCAACCAAAAAATTCCTTTTCTACCACTTATTTTAACAGCTGCTAGATATCTGTTCAACTTTTACCACTGACTTGAATAGGTACTATCAAAGCTACTTTTTAGACTTCTGAACAATATCTTCAGCTTGTTTTAATAATGCTGGATCATATCCTTCCTGTGCAAGTATCCTTAAGGCAACAGATTGATCGGCCTCACCTGGTACGACTTTATAGGTATAATGTAGCTTCTGATCTGCTTGCTCATCTATAAAGACTTTAAAATTTTTAATCCCTCTATCCTTAAACTTATGGGTGAGACCCATTAAAATAGGATAATGGGTGGAAACAATATGAAGCGCATTAGTGTGCTTTGCTATCGAGGCCAATATGCTATAGGCTGCAGCACTCGCTTCAGTTGGGTTGGTACGGGCAAATGGCTCATCAGAAATGGTAAAAATAAACTCATTAGGCTTAGAATTTTCTAGCATATGCTTATACTGCTGCATGCGGTGCACCTCGACCATAAAGAGGGAATCACCAGATGCAATATCATCCCTGAGCTCTATGTAGGTATTGATCTTGTTAAAGGGGGTTATGACCGCACTTTTAGCAGCTGCAATTCCAAATGTTTGGCTCAGCAGTACACTACTGGCTACACCACAAATAAAGGAAGATTTTCCACCTGCATTTGGTCCAGATAGGATGATGTTACGGGTATTATGCGCATCGAGCGCTACATTATTGTCTACAACTGTTGCAGGATTTAACATTGGGCTCCACATAGCATCGAACTGTATGCATGGTGTGCTTTGTTTAGAACGATCTAAAAACTTAGTGAAAGTATAACAGTGCGCTGGAAAATCTTTTTTTGATTCCTTTAGCAAAGTAGCTATACCCATAAAGGCATTCAATTGACCCAACTCATACATAGCCGGTTTTAAACAGTCTTTGTGTTCTGTAAACAAGTTGTATGTAGCCAATAGTTTGCCATTATTTCTAAGGATATAGGACCAATGTTCCAGTTTCATATCCAAAAGATTACGCACCATAGCCCCTATTTCAGTGGACTCCTTACGTTTTTCTAATAAGGCTCTTATTGCGCTTAAAGAGGGACCGTAATGGGCTTCTAACGCCTGGTTTGCTGCGACAATATTGCTTAACTTTTGAATGGTTTGCAGAAAGACTTGTACATCCCGCATGCGATTGGCTAGGTTGCAAAAAACACCACTATACTCTTGATAACTTTTTACCCCACAATAGCCACGCCATATAGTTGCTGCATGCGTGGCTGCTAAACCTACAAAAGGTAAAAGCGATCGCTTGCCATCGGTATCTCTATAGTTATTGATAACAGGACCGATGGAAAAAATTGGCGTAAGGTATCGAAAGGGAGCATAGCTCTCGCTTCTATTGCCTTCAATAAACCCCCCCTTTGAAATAGAGTTCATTAGGTAATTAGCTTCGCACCAGAATAGGCCTAGTATAGGTATTGCAACAAACTCTCCATATATATCTAAAAGGTTTCTAAAAAAAATCCGTAGGGTAAGCTTACTAGCTATTTTATTGGTTGCAGGATTATCTGAAAGAAACCGCTTATGCATGTAGCTCCTATATGCATGGGTGTAAAGCGAATCTGTATGGGTCCATAAGGAGAGTAAACTATGCTCTGCCTTGCGGTAGGTTGCCAAAGTTTGATGTAAATCTGCTAAACAAGTGGGGTTTTCTAATAATACCTGTAATGTGCGCTGACGGTTGCATAGTGTTACGATATCACTGGTTGGCGTTACTAAAAGTGTCGCCAATGCACACTCACCTAGTACAGTAGTGGTCTTATTAATGCGTGATAAGAAGTGATGCGCCGGATTACTAGATCCACCACAAAAAAGCATTAAATCTGTCCAGGCATTGCTGTTTAATATAGGTTCACATTTTCCTGGAATGTTGGCATCAATGTCAGAAAATATGGTGCGTAGCACAAGTTTACGTTGCGTGCTTTCAGCTAGCTTTACCTTATCCGTTTGTAAAATGGCTTTTTTCTTTGGCTTTGAAGACAATGGACTCGAAGCAGCAGGCGCAATTGGAAAAGACTTTAGGTAATTACGCGAGACTTTTGCAGTAATGGACTCATGATCTACTTTTGAATCAGCAGATGCCCAGTCGCTACTGATCAGGCTTAATGATAAGGTAAAATAAAGTATTGTTATGCTGGTACGGCTGCTATTACGTCTCATAATGGGTAAAAAATAAAATATTATTTTTGGACTTGCTGAAACAAACTTCAGTGTTCTTGCCTTGCTATACATTTTAATATAAGATTTTATTTATTAAAAAAATAAAATGGCTGCCTGATTGGTAAACTAGCGTGCTTTTTTATCTTTTTTTTGATTTTACATTGTTTTCTACAATACTTACACATTCCGATAAGCTCAGCAGCTTAGGGTCTACAATATCTTTAGGAATACGGGCATGTTTTTTACCATGTTTAATATATGCCCCCCATCTTCCATTTAAAATTTGTATGGTTGGATCCTCAGGAAAAGTTTTGATCAGCTTTTCAGTATCTGCTTTTCGTTTGGCTTCAATAGTGGCTATAGCATCTTGTTCATTAATCGTAAATGGATCATCTGTTTTGGGTATGGAGTAAAACAGGGAACCATGTTTAATATAGGGGCCAAATCTGCCTATGTTGATCATCAGGGGCAGTGTTTCAAATGTCCCCACTACACGTGGCAGTTTAAACAGTTCTAAGGCTTCTTCTAATGTAATGGTTTCCATACGCTGATTGGCCCGAAGTCCTGCAAAACGAGGCGGTTCCTCACGACCATCTGCTTCAATGCCTAACTGAACCAATGGGCCATATTTACCCAATCGCACGATTAACGAAGCATTGGTTGCTGGATCTCGTCCTAAGAGCCTGGTATAATTTACCATGGATCGGTCTATCTCAGCAGTAGCCTGAACTTTAGGATAAAAACCACTATAGAACTCGGTTAACATCTGATTCCAAATCTTAGTGCCTTGAGCAATTTTATCTAACTCTTTCTCTATATGTGCGGTAAAATTATAGTCGGTTACATCGGAAAAGTGTTTGACCAAAAAGTCATTGACTACTGCAGCCATATCGGTTGGAAAAAGTTTTTGTTTCTCTGCACGAACGATTTCAGTGGGTGTTTCTGCGTGAATTAGGTTGTTTTGTAGCGTTAATAACCTATAGGTGCGTGGAAAGCCTTCACGAGATTCTAATTTGATATACCCTCTTTTCTGAATAGTGGCAATAATAGGTGCATAGGTGGAGGGGCGTCCGATCTCTTTTTCTTCTAAATCTCTAACTAAAGTGGCCTCAGTATACCGAGCGGGCGGATGGCTGAATCGTTCTCTGGCCAACATTTTTTCTAAGGAAAGTTCCTGACCTATATGGAGCGGTGGCAACATCGTTTTGGCCTCATCTGACCCTTCTTCATCCGTTTGGTCGCGTATATATGCCTTTAGAAAACCTTCAAATTTCAATACTTCGCCTGTTGCAATCAGTGGTTGGTCTGTTGTAGAAATTGCAATGGTGGCTATGGTTTTTTCTATTTGTGCATCAGCCATTTGAGAGGCCATAGCCCTACGCCAGATGAGCTCATAGAGCCGTTGTTCATCTTTATGGCTACTGGCTACTTTTAATGAAAAATCAGTAGGTCTTATGGCTTCGTGGGCTTCTTGTGCAGTGGATGATTTAGTGGTATAACTTCTAGCTTGGAAATAGGAAGCTCCATAGGTGGTGGAGACTATTTCAGATATATTTTGTATGGCCTCTTTGGAAAGATTTACAGAGTCAGTCCTCATATAAGAAATTTTACCTGTTTCGTAAAGCTGCTGAGCCAGTACCATAGTGCGGTTTACAGAATAACCAAGTTTTCTACTAGCCTCTTGCTGTAAGGTAGAAGTCGTAAAAGGAGGGGAGGGAGACCGCTTTAATGCTTTGGTATCCAGTGATTTAATCGAGAAAAGTGCCCCTTTACATTTTTCTAAAAATCCGAAGGCCTCTGCTTCTGCTTTAAACTTCTCTGCGCCATCTGCTTTCAATAGTTGCTCCGTTGATAAAATAAAAAAAGCAGATACAGCAAAATTAGAAGTGGAAACAAAACGATCAATGGCCCTTTCGCGTTCTACAACCATCCTTACGGCAACAGATTGTACACGGCCTGCAGAAAGACCTGGTTTAATCTTTTTCCACAATAATGGCGAAAGGTCATAGCCTACTAGCCTATCTAAAATGCGCCTGGCTTGTTGTGAGTCGACTAAGGCTAAGTCAATGGTACGTGGCTGTTTCAATGCATTCAAAACAGCCATTTTGGTAATTTCTCGAAAGACAATGCGCTGCACTTTGTTGTCGTTTAACTCAAGTGCTTCTTTTAAATGCCATGAAATAGACTCCCCTTCTCGGTCATCGTCACTGGCTAAATAGACACGATCCGAGTTACTGGCTAATTTTTTAAGGTGTTGTACTACCCGTTCTTTCCCAGGGCTGATTGCATAACTAGGCAAAAAACCTTGTTCAATGTCAATGGCGTTATTGCCTTTAATAAGGTCTCTAATATGGCCATTAGAGGAAGCGACTTGGTAGCTACTCCCTAGGTACCGTTCGATCGTTTTGGCTTTTGCAGGTGACTCAACAATAACTAAATTCTTTGCCATAGAAGTATTCGTTGTGGTAAAAAATTATTACAATAGTAGTATGCTAGATGCATAATTATAAAGTTTAAGCAGGGTGCTAGCTTATCTTGCGCATGACCCTCACTTTATTTTTATGCCCATAAGCTACCCTTATGGGTAGGTTTGCCCCCAATTTACAAATGGTTCTTTGATTATAGCATATCATTACTGCCAAATAATTTAAAATATTTTATATAATTGGTTGCCTGAAACCTTAAACATGGTGTTAATGTGTGCGTTATTCCATACAGGCCCACTATTTAGGATAGCAACTACTTAGCTCATTAGACTTAAACCTCTATATCCCTATATGGGTCATATTGGGTTACTATTACACCAAATTCATCTAGAAAATTTAATCCTTCTTCATAATCTAAGTTTTTATAGGCTGCGTAAGAATCTTTGTATACCACTTTTTTAACCCCTACACTAAATATGATACGGGCACAAGACAGGCATGGAGAAAGCGTCGTATAGAGGACACCATCTTTTACATTCGCATGATTGGTTAATGCGTAAAGCAGCGCATTTTGCTTTGCATGAATTGCTAAAGAACAACTTCCTTTTATATTCCTCGCACAGCCTGTTTTAGGCCATATTTCATCACAATTATAGGTGCCCGGTGGCGGGCCATTGTACCCTATGGCAATGATTCGGGTCTCTTTTGCTAATACAGCGCCCACCTTCTTTTTAACACAGTGCGAGCGCTGGGCCAATTGTATGGCCAATGACATAAAGATAATGTAGGTTTTTGCGTCATTAATTTTTCTACTATAATGGTATCTTTTTTGCTCCCCGCTAGGAATTTAATCAATTTTTTGCATTAGACCTCTTGCATAACCTGATTTGTGATCAGCAATTTTAGTAGGATATAGGAGAAACGTAGTTGAAACCGCTTTTGGTTTGCTGTTTGCGCTTACTTTTAAAGCTAGCTGTATATTACAGTAACAAATCCAATCCTTTTTTATAAATTTAACGAGCGGTTCAGATGTTGTCTATTGCGCTTTATTTGTAGGGTCGTTTTTTGAAGATCTATTCAAAGCCAATAGGCAAAAACGCATATAATGTCTCTATCATTTTAATTACAAACAATGTCCCAGACTGGAAAAATTATTCAAATTATAGGTCCTGTAATTGATATCCGTTTTAGCGAGGCAGCTAGCTTGCCAAGTATATTAAATGCGTTACATATCCAGACGCCTTCTGGCAAATTGGTTACCGTAGAGTGCCAACAACATTTGGGTGAACACTGTGTGCGGGCCATTGCTATGGAAGGTACAGAGGGGTTAACACGTGGACTAGAGGTAGTCGATACAGGCGCCCCTATTCAAGTACCTGTAGGCGATGTGGTACGTGGCCGTCTTTTCAATGTGATAGGAACGGCTATAGATGGTATGGCGCAACCAGAAAGCGACCAAAAGCGCTCCATTCATAGACCGGTACCACCTTTTGACCAACTTTCTTCCACAACAGAAATCCTCTATACGGGCATTAAGGTTATTGATCTGTTGGCACCTTATGTGAAGGGTGGTAAAATTGGCTTGTTTGGTGGTGCAGGTGTAGGTAAAACGGTTTTGATTATGGAGCTGATTGATAACATTGCTAAATCCTATAATGGTCTTTCTGTATTTGCCGGTGTAGGCGAACGTACACGTGAAGGCAATGACCTCTTACGGGAAATGATTGAAGCAGGTGTGATCAATTATGGCGAGGCCTTTGCGCAGGCTATGGAGCAAGGCCATTGGGACCTTAGTAAGGTAGACCATGAGGCCTTAAAAAAATCTCAGGCGACGCTGGTATTTGGTCAAATGAATGAATCCCCTGGTGCAAGGGCACGTGTAGCGCTTACTGGGCTTTCTATTGCAGAATATTTTCGTGACCATAGTGAAGGTGAAGAAGGCAAGGATATTCTTTTTTTTATTGATAATATCTTTCGCTTCACACAAGCTGGTGCAGAAATTTCTGCTTTGTTGGGACGGATCCCTTCCGCTGTTGGCTATCAACCAACGCTGGCCACAGAGATGGGTGCCATGCAAGAACGCATTACCTCTTTGAAGCATGGTTCGATTACCTCTGTGCAAGCGGTTTATGTGCCAGCAGATGATTTAACAGATCCTGCGCCTGCTACTACTTTTACCCATTTAGATACCACTACCGTACTTTCCAGAAGGATAGCCTCACTGGGTATTTACCCTGCAGTGGATCCTTTAGCCTCTTCTTCTAGAGCTTTAAACCCTGAAGTGCTAGGTAATTTGCATTATGAGACTGCTCAGAAAGTCAAAAGAACCCTCCAGCGTTATAAAGAACTACAGGATATTATAGCCATTCTAGGTATGGATGAGCTTTCAGAGGAGGATATACAAACCGTTTATCGTGCCAGAAAGGTAGAGCGGTTTTTATCCCAACCATTTAATGTTGCAGAGCGATTTACAGGCATTCAAGGTGCCCGTGTGCCTATAGAAGATACCATTAAAGACTTTAATATGATCATTGATGGTGCAGTAGACCATCTCCCTGAAATGGCTTTTAACTTAGTCGGGAATATTGAACAAGCCATCCTCAAAGGAGAAAAGATGAAAAGTAGTTAAAAAGGCTTTTTATAAAGGCAGTATAATAGATTTTGGCCTACTTTTTAAAATATTAATGGAATAGACATTTTTTTATGTGCTTATTCACTTGATCTTTATTTTATTTATATGTAACTATGCAGTATTCCCTATCTGTTTCTATAAATGGGTGGGTAGTAAGTGGAGGTGGGGTATGTCCTATCTTATCTAGTTGATATAGTTAAACGTTAAAATTGTACTGTAATGAATTATAAATTTTTATCTGCATTGGCGCTCGTGCTCTCTATGTATACTGGTGTAAAAGCCGATGCTCCATCTAAGGCTATGGAGCGACTTCAAGCAGCTCCATCTGCTTTAAAGATTGCGTGTGTAGATGTGGGTTATATTTTAAGTATTTTACCAGAAGCTAAGAAGAATAATGCTGAAATTCAGAGCTTTCAAAAGCAACTGGATAATCAGATTCAAACAAAAATCAAAGAGGGTCAAGAAAAGGCTGATGCTTTCCACCAGCAGCTAGATAGCTTGACGGAAGCTCAAAAAAAGCAGAAGGTTCTGGAATTCCAAAAATTGGAATTAGCTATTCGGGAGCTTGAGGAGCAAAAGCATGCTAAAATGGCAGAAAAGTATAAGACACTTATGCAGCCCATTTATGATAAAATGCACGAGGTAATTAACAAAATTGCAGTGGAACATGCTTATGTTTTTGTTTTGAGTAAAAACACAGAAGTTGGTCCTGTAGTGCTTTTTGCGCATAAATCAGTTGATATTTCTGAAATGGTTTTAGAAGCACTTAAAGCAGTAGCACCTAAAGCGCCACAACCACCTGTAGTAGGTCCGAAGGCTCAGTCTAAACCAGCTGGGGGTCCGGCTAAGCCTGCCAAGAAAAAATAAATCGTTTATTGCTCCTTTTATAGTACATATAGGGAGGGTTTAATCAATACTGGTTGCTATCTTTTTAGTAGCCAGTATTTTAGTTTACTATCATTTTTATAGATTCATTTTGAGGGTGTCTCGTTTGAGTAAGCTTTGTATTTGTAGCTTTTTGCTCTTTTTCTTTTTTTACTGGGTAGTGCGCAGTTGTCGTGTTGAAAAAAGCAGAGGAGGTGCGCAAAGGAATGCTTTTGTGGCTTGTGTAGGTAAGCAGTATCTATATCCATCAGATCTTGCGTCAATCGATCTTACGCATATTGATGCTGCAGATGCCGATTTTTTTGTTAAAAAATATGTAGAAGAATGGGCGTGTAAACAACTTCTTATTGCCCAAGCAGATGACCAATTTATGCAGCCCTCTATAGAAGTTAAGTTAAATGATTATAAGAATGACTTGTTGGCATACCATTTTTTAGAAACCCTTGTTCAACGTGATTTTGATACACATGTATCATCGGAAGCAATAGCCGATTATTACCAAAAGTATAAGCAGCGTGACTTTATACTCCATCATGATATTGTAAAAGGTATTTTTTTGGCCATTCCCAAAAAAGCTGCTGCTATTAATTCTGTAAAATCACTGATGCTATCCAACAAAGCTGTAGATCGCATAAAATTACAAGCTTGTTGCAAGCCTTATCTTGATACTGCTATTTTAGACACAGATCAATGGTTTGTTTGGGAAGCAGTGTTAGCTAAGATTGGCTACCGCCCACTTAGGAATGCCACTAGATTATTAAAAACCAATAAATTTATTCATGAAGCAGGCTCAAAGCATATCTATTTTTTAAAGATCAATCAGTATAAAATAACGCAAGAGATTGCTCCGCTAGAAGCAGTAGAAGATCAGATTAGAGCCATTATACTACATAAAAGAAGGGTAGATCTGATGAACAAAATAAAATGTAAACTTTTAGAAGATGCTAAAAAAAATCATACCTGTGTTATCCAGATTAACTAAAAGCGTTCTGTGCGTTCTGGTTTTACTCGTGTATCCTTGGTTGCCTGTAACTAGGGCAGATGAAAGATTGCATTTGGATAAAACAATTGCTAGAGTAAATGAAGCGTTTATTTTGCATTCTGATTTAGAAGCAGTATGCAATCAATTGGCTTTACAACAAGGTAAAGCAGTGGATGCGTCTGTAAAGATGGATCTATTGCGAGAGTTGGTTTTAGACAAGATTTTCTTATCAGAGGCGCTATTGAATGATGTTAAGATCCCTAAAGCATATATTCAAGGCCGCTGTGAGGATAGGGTGGCCAGTTTGATACAGCGATTTGGTTCTGAAGAAAAGCTTGTTGAAGCTGCCGGTCAACCTATTTATGCTTTTAAGAAACGCATCAAGGAAATGATAAAGTCAGAATCGTTGGCTCAACAGACCTATGCTTATATTACAAAAGAGGTAAGGGTTACACCAGCAGAGGTAACAGCTTATTTCAATAGGTTATCCCCAAATGCGCGTCCTTACTACCCTGCTGCTGTTCAGGTGCATCAATTGGTTGTTTATCCTAAGATAGATGCAAAAAGACAAGAAGCCGCTAAAAGTAAACTTTTGGATTTAAAAAAGTTGCTATTAAATGGTGTGGCTACTTTTTCTGAATTGGCTAAGGAACATTCCGATGACTTTCATTCTGCTCGTAAGGGAGGTGAAATTGGTTGGGTTCCTTTGGGTGTATTGCCACCAGCTTATGAATCAACTGCTCTTTCGCTAAAGGTTGGGGAGGTTAGTGATCCTATAGCTTTTGAGTTTGGGTGGTATCTTATAACCCTAATAGGGCGTAATAAAGACCAATACAATACCCGTCATATCCTGAAGATGCTACCACCTACAGAGCAAGAAATTGAATGGACTAAAGGTGAGTTGAATAAAATTAGATCAGATATAGTGGCTGGAAAATTAACCTTTGAAGCAGCTGTTCAGCAATATTCAGAAGACAAGGGAACGGTTGCTCAAGCAGGATTGATTAAAGCCCCTAGTCAGGGGGGTGACCTTTTTCCTGGCCTACTCATCCCTGTTGAATCTTTAGATCCAGAGGTCTATTTTGCCATTGATGGACTTAAAGAAGGTGAAGTCAGTGCACCCCAGTATATGGGCACATCTGCTAGATCCGCTTGTCGGTTGCTCTATCTCAAGCAAAGGGTAGCGGCTCATCCAATGAATCTCACGCAGGATTATGAAAAAATCTACGCTCATTTGCTTGAAGAGAAAAAAAAAGAAGCCGTTGCTAAATGGATTCAAACCGCTAAGTCAAAGTTTGTGATTGAGTTTTCTCCAGAATATAGCAAAGTAAAGGAGTTGCTTTGATGGTACCCTTGTGTCAACGTGACTGTAGGCTTTGGTATACGCCTCCGTTTAAGGAAAATTTAGTCTAGCATAGAGATGCAAATGGATGGCTAGCATACTCCATCACCCATGTCCGCCGATAAAAAGTTGGCGCGAAGTAAAAGTAAACCTATATTGATAAACTAGGGCGTGTCGTCAATTATGTGATTAATATAATGGAAGCGGCAAATTTAATTGCTTCCAAAAAATATTTTCCTCGTTTACAGTAACGCGTAGCAATGCCTCTAAATTGTTTTAATCGAGCAAAAAATCGTTCAACTACATTTCGGTTTTTATAATAATTTTTGTCAAAATCACGTGTTTCCTTTCTATTTGATCTAGGAGGGATAACAGCTATTGCTCCCATATTTTCAATGCATTTAAGAATAGCTTGACTATCATAGGCTCTATCAGCTATTACAAAATTGGCTTTTTTATTATCTAATAAATCCTCAGCAAGTTGACTATCGTGGACTTGACCACCTGTAACTACCAAATCAACAGGATTTCCAGATTGATCTGATAAACAATGTATCTTACTTGTTAACCCTCCCCGAGAACGACCTAACCATTCATCTTGAAATTCTCTATTATTTTTTTTTAGATGCACCAGAAGCATGTTGATGCGCTTTGACAAGCGTTCCATCCATAGCTAAAAAACCCCTATTACCATCATCTGATAATGAACGAAAAATAGCGTTAAAAACACCTTTTTTTGACCAAAGTGAAAACCTTCGATGCGCATTTTTCCAGCAACCATACCGCTCTGGTAGATCACGCCAAGGAGCACCTGTTTTAAACAACCAAAAAATTCCATTTAGAAAGGTTCTATTACTTTTTGCAGTTACGCCTACTGAACCTTGACGACCAGGAAGTAAATGGGATATTTTTTCAAATTGTGATTCAGTCAATTCGTGACGTCGCATCTTGTGTTATTGATTTATTGAAAGAAATAAAGAAATTAAATCCTTAATAAATATAACTTATTTTTAATTGACGACACACCCTAGATATTCACGCTCAGGGGAAAGCGTGCCATCCTCCCATGCTATTAATTTATTTAATGTATAATTGCTACTCATATCTAACATAGATTTAGATCTTTCTATAGTAAGCCCCTTGCAAGCGCTTTCACTTGATTTTTTCTAATTAGAAGTTAAGTGCATTATATTTTTAATTATTATTATAGTGTAGCGTGTAATTTTTATATAAATCTTAATGTTATGACCCGATTTACCAGATTTAAAGAAGAGAGATTATCCTTACAAGAGTATGAAATGATAGTTGGTGGCGGTGGTAATGCATCTAAGACATATGTAGGAGATGGGCTCTATTATAGAGGAAGCAATCTCTATCACGATAATGTTGATCCACCAAAAGGTTCTCTGTATGCATTCAAACCAGGTGATAGTGCAGAAATGAAAACAGTGAAAAGCGAGATGTTTCAAGATGCGATAGGATCAAATCCTTGTGATGAAAAGGTAAAAGGAATGCATTTCCATCCTGAGGTTTTTCAAAAGCGTTCTAAGTAATATACTTTACCTGTTAGATTATAACAGTGTTGCATTCAATATACAATTGAATTTTATATGGCTGCATTTTATGCAGTATTTTAATAGGCAGTTTTAATAAGCTGCTAAAGATGTAAATCAAAATTAAATAGAAGGCGTTATGCATTAAGCCTTCTATTTACGTTTTTACATAAATAGAAAATGTTAAATAGGACTATAATTAAAAAATGGAGGCTATGCTTATATAGCTTATTGGTTTTAGGTGTGCAGCCACTAGTTGCATCGGCAAGTAGAGCTTCCGATGTTGTAAAGCAGGCTAAGCAATCAGTAGTTTCTATTGATTATAAGCCAATCTTAACCGCCTATTCCATTCCTTTGGAGGGAGGAGCAACTGGTGTGGTAGTTGATAAACAGGAGGGGTATCTCTTAACCAATGGTATGATCGGTGAACCTACAATCGCAGAATATACCGTTAGCTTTTTTAATGGTACAAAAGCTAAAGCAAAAATTTGCTATTCTGATCCCTGGTTAAACTTTTCTATTCTAAAACTAGATCCAGCTATTATTCCAACTGAAGCCCTTGCTGTGAAAATCAGTGAGCAAGAGCCTATAGAGGGGGAAGCTATTTTTACAATTACAATTCCTGAAGAAAAAAGGACACAAAGGATTCTATCCAAGGGTAGGGTATCAGATATAAACTTTGTAAAAGTGGTAAGAATGCCAGAGCATCTTATTGATATCAGCATGGATACCAATGATGGAGGAGTTGGTTCTTTAGTATTTAATCAAAAGGGCGAGGGGATTGCTTTAATAAATTTCAAAAGGCAAAGAACACTACACTGGTAGTAAACTCTATACTAAAAGGTTCTCCTGCAGAAGGGAAGCTTATGGTTGGTGATATTATCTGGGCAATTGATGGTAAGCAGATAGGACCCAGCTTAGTAGATTTTGATATGGCTCAAAATAAATCTACTAAAGACCATATTCTATTGACTATATGTAGAAGAGGTCGATTTCAGGATATCATCATCCCGCTTTATAATTTAGAGGATCATCGCATTACCAGAATGGTTCAGTTTGGTGGAACTGTTTTCTTTGAAACAGATGATTTTTCTAGCCGGCTTGGTGGTGTTTTTCCTAAAACATTGACCTTTTGTTTCGCACAGCCTAATAACATTTTTAAAGAAATATTTCATAGTTCTTTTAAAAAAATTAAAGTTTATACTTTAGAGTTGGTAGCTGTAAATGGTCAGCCTGTTTGTCGATTAGATGAACTAATAACGGGAATCCCTACCTGGATAAAACAGCAATATTTTACAGTTGACTATATTAACCATGCAAATGAGCCTGTATTGGGAAACAGCTATCTATCTGTTGCGCAAGATCGATA
Organism: Cardinium endosymbiont of Nabis limbatus; assembly: GCF_965196625.1. Lineage (GTDB taxonomy): Bacteria > Bacteroidota > Bacteroidia > Cytophagales > Amoebophilaceae > Cardinium. The sequence continues at coordinate 664,232 of NZ_OZ239769.1, forward strand.
CAAAGCCAATGTAGCATATGACACAACCCTACAACTACCTAAAATATGGCTATGGAATGCTTTAAAGTTACAGTGGGAAGAAAAATCAATTTAACTATCGTAATACCACGTGTGGTTACGTAATCTATAATGGACTGAAAATAACTACAGGGTATGGGTTGCTATATGTGGCAAAACAAATTTTTGCCAATGGCGTCAATATAAGGCTTATGTTTTAATTGATTTTCAGTTATAACAGTATCGTTTTAGCTAAAAAGTAGGATTTTATATCCTACTTTTTAGCCTTTAGTTTTTAGCTGCTAGCTTTTAGTTGCTCTTCTTCTGGCTCCTCTTTCAATTCCTCTGCAGGTGTCTTTTCGTGTTTTTTACATTTTATCGTCAAATCAGCTCCAGCTGATGCGAGTAAATTGTATGTTTCCTTATAACCTTTACGTGCTGCCTGATGTGCTGGCGTATGACCATTATTATTTTGTATATTGATTAGATATGTATTGTCTGGGTGGCCTTTTATCCATTCAAGTATATGCCCCACTATATTTATATACCCTCTAGTTGCTGCCATATGGAGTGGCGTGTTTCCGTATTTATTAACTGTCTCCAAAACCTTTGGGTCTTTTGTAACTAATTCGTGGAATCTATTTAAATCATTGTCCTCTGCTGCTAAATGTATCGGGGCATTGTCATGCTCATTTGACGTGTATACCTCTAGAAGTTGTTGTTATTTCAGTTGAATTTATTGTATTTAATCTTTCTGCTTCTTTTTGACCTGGGCTGTCCGTTGGGTTGTCTCCTATGCCATAACGCATACTGCTTTTGTTGCAAGCAGTAAGCAAAGCTGTGCCTATCATTGTCGCTATTATATACCATGATGTATGGTTCATATGCTTTGGTAATCTGTGTGTGTTATACATGATACTATTTATTTTAGGTTTATATGATTTATATACTAGGAACGAACCAATTGGCGCCATTTTTTATAGCGTATTGTGCTTGCTCCCTTACTTTGAACGATTCACTACGTTGTTAACCTCTTAAGCAATTACTGAAAGTTGATACAAGCGCAAGCCGTTGATAGGCTATTTGTATAGTCTATATATTTAAACCTGCTTGCACATTTTTTTATTAAAAAAGTTAAAACTAATGTGAATAATTCATAGTATATAAAAAAATTCATTTATGCAATATGTAAAGGCCTAATTTTTTCAATCGTTATATAGCTTTTTGTTTTAGTATCTATTTTTACCACCTAATGGTCGCTTTCGTTCCAGCAAAATTGCTCCTTTCGGCTATGGAGCTTTTTATAATGTAGCACAAGTCCAGGCATCTTAGTTTTTTTTGGATAAATTTTAATAAATTGCTATGCTTAGCATCAGCCATTTTGCGCTTTTAGCGTAGTGTTGTCACCATATATCCTTTTAGGCATGTCAGAAATTATCGCTAGTCTTGACATAGGTACCAGTAAAATTTGTGTCGTTATAGGGGCGCAAAGCCAGTATGATGCTGGTAAACTTGAGGTTTTAGGTATGGGAACGGCTGCTGCAGATGGGATTGTGCGTGGTATGATCGTGAACATTGATAAAGCCGCTATTGCGATCAGGCAAGCATTGCAAGCTGCTGAAGAAGATTCGGGTATAAACATCAATATCGTAAATGTAAATATTTCAGGCAAGCATGTAGCAGGTGCTTGCCATCATGGCAGCATTACTAGAGATGCCATAGAAGAGGAAATTACAGTGGAAGATATCAAAAAACTTACCAGTGATATGTACCGCATTGTAACCCCTCTGGGTACAGAAATTATTCATGCTATGCCCCAAGAATATACCATAGATTATGAAATTGTAACCCAAGATCCAGTAGGCATGTCAGGTGTGAAGTTAGAGGCGAATTTTCATATCATTACAGCGAAGACACATGCCATTCAAAATATACATAAATGTATTAAAAAGGCTGGTGTAGAAGCAGAAATGGTTATGGCTTCTGCATTAGCGGCCAGTTTGGCGCTATTGAGTGATGAAGAAAAGGAGGCAGGGGTTTGTTTGATCGATTTTGGCGGGAGTATTATTAATATAGTGGTCTTTTATGATGCCATTATTCGGTATACTGCTACCATTCCACTTGGCGGTCATATGATTACTTCAGATATACAGCAGAGTTGTATGGTTATGGAGCGGCAAGCGGAGTTGTTAAAGGTTAAATTTGGCAATATTGAAGCGAATGCCTTGGATACGCAAGCAGTCGTAACCATTCCCGGATTGCGCAATCGTACACCCAAAGAGGTGGTTACCACGAATTTGACTAAAATTATACAGGCACGTGTAGAAGAAATGGTAACTTTTATCCATGAAGAAATTGTAGGTTCTGGTTTTTATGACAAACTAGTAGCTGGTATCGTTGTAACGGGTGGAAGTGCCAATTTACCAGGCATACAGTCGATGCTTCAGCAGATAACCGGATTGGACACCCGTTTGGGCTTTCCAGATGAGTATTTAGAGGAGGGCAGCAGGAAGCAGCTACGCGACCCTAGTTACGTAACGGCTGTTGGGCTCGCTTTAGCAGGGTTTAAAACATTAGACTATAGAGAAGCCTACTATAGATCGGCTCAGTCTGCTGATTTGAATTTTACCAAAAAGAATATTAAAAAAGCAAAAAAAAGCAGTTTTTCTTTTGCACGTATGATTACCAAAACGAAAGCTTTTTTAGTAGATGACTATGATGATAATTAGTGGCTAAATAGTGGTTCACTTATTATATTTGTTCTGCCTGCATATAGGTTGTTTGAGTACCGCATTGTATAAGTTATGAAGGATATTACCTATAAGTTTGATTTACCTACCCACCATAAATCTATTATCAGAGTGATAGGGGTAGGAGGTGGCGGCAGCAATGCAGTAAACAATATGTATAAGCGTGGCATCAAAGATGTCTCCTTTATTGTGTGCAACACCGATGTACAAGCGCTGCAAAATAGCCCTATACCCATTAAGCTTCAAATTGGCGCGGCACTGACCAGTGGGCTAGGTGCTGGTGCGAATCCAGAGGTAGGGCGTAATGCGGCATTAGAAAGCAAAGAGAGCATTCGAGAATTGTTGGATGATGATACAAAAATGCTTTTTGTTACAGCTGGTATGGGAGGGGGGACAGGTACAGGTGCGGCCCCTGTAATTGCTAGCATTGCCCGTAAGCAGGGTATTTTAACGGTTGGCATTGTCACGCTACCTTTTTCATTTGAAGGTAAAAAAAAGCATTTACAGGCCCAAGAAGGTATTAATGAGTTGCGCAAACATTGTGATACCGTTCTGATCATTTTAAATGATAAAATCCAAACCATATTAGGGGGGCTTTCGATCAGTGAAGCTTTTCTAGAAGCAGACAATGTATTGACCACTGCTGCTAAAAGCATTGCCGAGATTATTACCGTTCCTGGTTATGTAAATGTGGATTTTGAAGATGTGAAGACGGTAATGAAAAATGCAGGGGCAGCGGTTATGGGTTCTGGTGAAGCCGAGGGGGAAGGCAGGGCATTACAAGCTGCTGAAACGGCATTGGCTTCTCCTTTATTGGATTACACAGATATTCGTGGCGCAAAAAAAATACTCTTATCAATCGTTTCTGGTAAAACGGCTGAATTACAAATGGATGAGCTTACCATTATTACCAATTACATACAGGAACAAACGGGCAATGATGCTGAAATGATTTTTGGCCATGGTTCTGATCCAGAGATGTCAGAAAGCATTAGGGTTACGGTGATTGCCACTGGGTTTAGTAAAGAAGAAGAGGATGTAAGTCAGGATATTTGTGACTACGCAAAGCCCAACGCCATGCATCTTAATGCGCAAGCCTTGTATCATTCTGAAGCCAATAGGCCAATCGTGGAAGGCTCAGCTGATCAACCAGCCCTTGAAGTGGCTTTAAAAGCAACTAAAAAAAGAGCCAAAGAAGCTGGTGGAGCGGAACCAGCTGCGGTACAGTTGCCTTTGCCTTTTAGTGCGCCTCAGGAGGTAGCGTTGGAAAAAAGTTGTCCATATGGGCATTCGGTTACTACCCATGCCAAGCGCGGGCGTCCGTCCAGAAGCTGGGATGATCGTTCTTTCAAAGAAGAATTAGAAATACCTGCTTATTTAAGAAAAAAGATAACACTTGATGGTGGAGAAAAAGAATGGACCCGCTATCGGTTAGAAGATCCACTGGATGATCCTGCTTCGTAGCGAAGTATTGCATATAAAGATTATTATAGAAGTGCATCTAAAGTTACATTTTATACTTATTCAGGAAATAGTGTCAGATGAAAGAGCTATGTTTTGTTGATTTTCAAATAAAAAATATGTAATATATAAATAGGCTGTTTCAAGGACGTGTTTTTGTCTTGTTCCGGAGATGTTAGAAATCTTATTATTGTAAATGCTCTCGATTAGTCTATGTTGAAATTTAGGATTAAAAAATGCTTTTTGTTTATTCTAGTTTGTGTATTTATTTCGTGTGAGGTTAATCATATATCTAGGCCAGGAGTAGGTAATTCAAAGCCTTTAAAAAGCCAGTCTGTGGATAAAAAGAATCCTGCTTTAGGTGGAGTTAAACAAATAACAGAAAATCCCGATTTGGCAGAGGTGGCGTTTAACGATGCAGGCAAAGATAAACAGAGCCAACAGGAAACAGCGCGTCAGGACATATGTTGTGTGGTAGTACTGTTGCATGGCCTTACTATGCCTTCATCTGAAACGGATAAGATTAAGAAAGGGGTAGAGGAAAAATTTGGTAAAGTTGTTGAGGTCATTCAGCCAACATGCAGAAAGGGTGTAATATCAGCGCGGCTATCGATAGATAAGCAAGCAGAAATGGTAGTTGAGGAGGTCGAATCAGAATTATGTAAAAAATATCTGAAATATTCTAAGAAAGCGCTTAAGGACTTGCCATGGATGATAATTGGCCATAGCCAAGGTGCGGAGGTAGCTATGAATATAGGCTATTATTATAGCGATCAACTCAACATTGCAGGTATTATTTCCATTGGTGGACCTCTAACTGGTACAGATGTACTTGAAAATACTAGATCTGATGTAAATGAGTTTTATGAAAAAGCAGAAAAAGGATTAGAAGTTATAGGCGTAAGCGATTCTAGGTGGTCACAGAAGCGAGCGAAAGCGGCCGCAACAGTGCTCAACAACTTTTTGTTAAAGCCAGGTGCTGATTGTTTATTGAAAGGTGTAAGTGACATGCGAACAGGTTCTTCATGTAGCCAAAAAATAAAAGAATTTATACGCGACAATAAGAATCATAAAAGCAATGCGCATCATATTCCTATATTACTTATAGCTGTTTATATACGTGACTGGAACAAATGTTTTCCTCTTGAAGAGGAACAGGGGAAGGATGTTGAGGAATTCTTTAAAGTCTATACAAAATTTACTACTCGGCAAGAAAATGGAGCGCATGATTTGCTGATTTCTGTAAAACGTCAGCTCTGTAGAACAAATAGCTTTGGAAATCTTGCTGCTTCTAAAAATGACCCTGTTTATCCTCTTAACGTAAGCACATATATTCTTGAGGACAAATTACATTGTACCAATTTAATGTCCATCACTTCTTTTGTTTCAGTGGCCAATGGAGAACTTTCAGTTAATGCTGAGGAAACTATAGAGGTTATAACAGATTTTATTACAAAAAATTTATATACGTTAAGACCATAACAACCTTAGCATATAAATGGCTTATTCATTTGTGTAAGTCTATTAAAAAGCTTAAATTGCCTCTCCTTGAATTATGTTGGTGATGTAGCTCAGTCGGTAGAGCATCGGACTGAAAATCCGTGGGCCGGAGGTTCGAGTCCTCTCATCACCACTTTATGCTCTATAATTTCAGCTTAGCGCTATTTTTATCCATACAAAGATGTTCAATCGACTTTTTGCTAAATTTTTTACTTCGAAAAAAGAAAAACAATACCGTTTTTACAATCAAAAAGTAGCTGAGGTCAATGCGCTATATCAGTTGTTGCAACCGCTTTCCCATGATCAATTGCGGGAAGAGGTTACATCTATTCGCAAAGAGATCGCCGCGCACCTACAGCCTATTACATCTGAGATGGAAGCACTCAATAGGCCCATGGAGGCCTCATCAATCGATGCTTTGGCTACCGTTCACGAAAGGGCCGACCGGTATAAGCGGTTGGAGCAGTTAACCAAACAACACAAAGCAGCCTTGGCCGTCATTTTAGATCAGGTATTGCCGCGTGTTTTTGCCATTGTAAAAGAAACCGCTCGCCGCTTTAGGGATTATAGCCAGTTAAGCGTTGCGGTTAATGCGCATGATGAAGCGATTGCCGCTTATAGGCCTTATGTGACCATAGCGCAGGATCAAGCTATTTGGCAAAATCAATGGCAAGTAAGTGGGCGCATGGTGGTTTGGGAAATGGTTCATTACGATGTGCAATTGATAGGCGGGATGGTCTTACATCAAGGTAAAATAGCTGAAATGGCTACTGGGGAGGGTAAGACCTTGATTACCACTTTAGCGGCCTTTTTAAATGCATTAAGCAATCAAGGCGTTCATGTGGTTACCGTAAATGACTATTTGGCCAGGCGGGATGCAGAATGGATGGCACCTATTTTTGAGTTTCATGGTTTTACCGTTGACTGTATAGATAGCTATGCTGCCTATTCTGTTGAGCGGCAGCGCGCCTATCAGGCGGATATTATCTTTGGCACCAATAATGAGTTTGGTTTTGATTATCTAAGGGATAATATGGTAACCGATGCCAGTGATTTGGTACAGCGTGCCCACTATTTTGCCATTGTAGATGAAGTGGACTCTGTACTTATTGATGATGCCAGAACCCCCCTTATTATTTCAGGTCCTGTAGAAGAGAGTGATGAGCATATTTATAAAGAGTTGGCTGCTAAAATTGCACAGCTTTATACGCTACAAAAGGAGCTGGTTATTAAGCTCCTACAAGAAGCAAAGCAAAAAATAAAAGAAAACAATATAGAGGAGGGAGGATTAGCCCTTTTTCGTGCCTATAGGGGATTGCCTAAGTATAAGCCTTTGATTAAATTCCTTAGTGAAAAAGGTATGCGTCAGATTCTAGATAGTGTAGAGTCGTATTACATACAGGAAAATGCTAAGATGATGCCTGAAGCAGATCAGCCTCTTTTCTTTGCCATTGATGAGCGCCATAACAATGTTGAAATCACCGAAAAAGGGCTAACCTATTTAACAGAGCAAGAAAAAGATACCTCTTTTTTTGTATTGCCAGACGTAGCAGCCCACATTGCAGCCATTGAGAATGACACCACTTTAACCCATGAAGAAAGCATTGCCAAGCGTTCTTATTTCCAACAAACCTATAAGGTAAAAGCACAACGCATTCATGCCTTGCATCAGTTGTTAAAAGCCTATGCGCTATTTGAAAAAGATGTGGCCTATATTGTTGCCAAGGGTAAGGTCAAAATTGTAGATGAACAAACCGGTCGGGTATTGGATGGCCGTAGATATTCAGATGGCCTCCATCAAGCTTTAGAAGCAAAAGAAGGGGTGAAGATTGAAAAACCTTCTCAAACCTATGCCTCTATTACCCTGCAAAGCTATTTCCATATGTATGATAAATTGGCTGGTATGACTGGTACAGCGGAGACCGATGCCGAGGAGTTTTGGGATATTTATGGTCTTGCTGTAGTACCTATTCCTACCCATAGGCCACTCTTACGGGAAGATAGAGAAGATAAAATTTACAAAACAGTACGGGAAAAGTTTAATGCCATTATCGAAGAAATTGGCACCTTATCTGCCCAAGGAAGACCTGTTTTGGTGGGTACTACTTCGGTAGAAATATCTGAATTGGTGAGTAAAATGCTTGCTTTTCGCAAAATTCCTCATCAAATCTTAAATGCAAAACATCATCAAAAAGAAGCGGAAATCGTAGCACAAGCTGGTGTAGCGGGTACGGTTACCATTGCCACCAATATGGCCGGTCGTGGTACCGATATTAAACTGGATCAGGCTTCAAAAGCAGCTGGTGGGCTGGCCATTATTGGCACAGAGCGTCATGAATCAAGACGTGTAGATCGGCAGTTGCGCGGCCGTTCTGGAAGGCAGGGCGATCCCGGTTCTTCTCAGTTTTTTCTTTCCTTAGAAGATAGTTTAATGCGGCTCTTTGGTTCTGATCGAATTGCGGTTATCATGGATCGAATTGGCTTAGAAGAAGGCGAGGTCATTCAACACAGCATGGTGAGTAGGTCTATCGAAAGGGCACAAAAAAAAGTAGAGCAGAATAACTTTGCTATGCGCAAGCGTTTGTTGGAGTATGACCGTGAAATGGGCACCCATCGTGGTGCGGTTTATCAGCGGCGGAATCATGCTTTATTAGGCAAGGGCGTTGAGGTGGATATTATGAATATGCTCTACGATACGGTGACCAATATTATAGAGCATGAAGATAGTAAACTAGAAGCCAGTTTTCTCAATCCAATTTTTGCTGCTGTATTTGGTATGTCAGATGGCTTTTCAGCCTCCTTTTTTGAAGGAAAAAAGAAAGAAGTGCTTATAGAGGATATCTATCAGCAGTTGGTAAAGCTATATGCCGAACGCACTACAAGATTGCAGGAGGTGTTGTTTACCTATTTTAAACAGCCTATTTTCAGCAGCAGTAATGGCTTTGAAGCTCCTTTTTTTGATGGTAAAATATACATTAGAGCCACTGCTTACGCTGCTGACTTTATCGATACGCAGGGAAGTGCGTTGGTTAAAAATTTAGAATGCATGGTTATTCTTCATGTAATTGATCAACATTGGAAAAGCCATTTGCGCGTTATGGATGATTTAAAGCAATCGGTTCAAAATGCGATTTATGAAAGACAAGATCCTATTATCACTTTTAAGTTTGAAGCCTACCACTTGTTTAGAAAGTTCATGGCCACTGTAAGCCAAGAAATTATTTCTTTCTTGTTTCATGCACCTCTTTATGTACAATTGCCATTAAAGAGCGCTGAAGCAGACCAATCAGGTAAAAAAGGGTAGCGCATTGCTTTTAAAGCAAGTTATTGTATTGGTTTAATACAATAACGAATGGTTTTTAAACTTATTTAATAAAACACCCTCCCCTACATTTAGCTGTAGCATTAGGCAATGTCAAAGCAGCTGAAGAGATTTTGAATCGTCATAACATTGATGTTAATCAACCTTACAGTGTTACACTCACTGATAAAATGGTAACACCGCTTGAATTGGCAGTTGAAAACATAGATCTAAAAATGGTTGGAAACGCTGTTAGAAGATAAACGTGTTGACCCAAACTTAACCAGCTCCAACAATGCAGGGGATTGCTGTCCATGTAGCATTTTGCGTCAATGTAAAGCGCTAATGGCCGCTTATTACTTTTTACTGCGTGCCAACTTTTTATCGGCGGCCATGGGCGATGGAGGGTGGAAAGACTATAAAATTAGCCCGCTACGCGGGCTTCAAACTGATGATTTACTTTCAATTACTGGTTAAACCTGTTTGCCATCTGAACCTTTTAGATCATCCTTAGACGCTTTGGACTCCGAAACATGCGCTCGAATTTCTTGCGCAATTTTTTTTAACGTTTGCATACCCTTACGAACCCTGGTTCCAGCTGCTTTATTCTCTTTCTCATAGAATTTGTGAAACTCATCTTCTAATGAAAGTATTAATGTTTTTAATTCTTCAAATCGATTCATGATATAATAATTAATCGTGCCTATTTATGCTTGCTAGATTTTACCTAGCTTTCTTTTTTTATGAATCTAATCATTTTTTATCACATTGTTCTGATCTTTCTTTAAATTTTAAACCTTTTTTTGTCACTTCGCTTTGAATACTAACCAGTAGCATTGTTGTAATGCCTGTTTTAGCAGCTCACTAATTCATATCATTTATCTATTTTATATTCCACTATAATTTTTAAAAATGCGTTAATCTTCTGTGCTTTCTATAGCTTTTTGATCAGATTTAATGCAATATAGCATCCTTTTCAAGATGGAGCGGGTTGAAAGTATTGCTAAATATAAAATTAAATACCATGGTAATAAATGGTTAACTATCTAGTATACTTACTGGCAAGCAATTATATTAAAAACAGAAATATTGTATTATGCGCACAGAACATTTCATTATTTGGCGTTTGGTGGTAATCTTTATTTTATTTAATCTTTCAGCATGCTCTTTAGGCCATAAGGTTTGTATGGGCACGCTCAGTAGTTTTAGCGGGAGCAATAGTAGTGAAGACTTTGGTGGATAAGTGTTCTTTAATAAAAGGTGTAAAAAAACCAGAAGAAAAAAAAGCAAAAACGAAAGAGGAAAAAAATGCAGAGCATGCTGAGATAGTTGGTGCAGTAGTGGCATTTCCGCCTGCATTAGCTGCTGGATCTGCTGCTATGGTATCTGCAATAGAGATTTTAGGTGCATCATCCATCACACCGCTAATAGGCCTAACGGTGTTCCCACTTATAGGGGGACTTTTTATAGGAGGTCCACTAATCATAGCCGGCGCATGGGCAGGCCATAAGATCTATAAGGTATGTCAGAAGCGGAATAATAAGGATTGTAAGCCTGATTTTAGATAAAAAGCTTGTGCTGAAATAGATACTAAGCATCTATTCAGTGCGCATTTTTTAAAAAATGCGCTATTGCTGCTAATTTTTCATCTGACTCCCGTTCTGCATCGTGAGAGGAAATGTAGCCAGGGTATCTATCGAACTTAGTTTTAATCGTACTTGCTATCCTCTTCCAACTATCCCCCTTCGTTCCATGCAGCGGGATTAATTTAGCGTGCAGATGGTTGACACCATATCCTTCAAATACAAGGGCTGTTCGCTCAACGGTTGAAAATTTATGGACCAATAGGTCAGATACTTGCTTAGCGGCTGCCATTAACCCATTGATCTCTTCTGAGGCATGATCAAAAATATAGCTACTTAGGTGGTGTTTAGGGATTACCACTGTAAACCCTTCTGTATTAGGGAATATAGACAAAAAGGCCATATATGTTCCATTTTCCCATATTTTATGACAAGGCGCTCGCCCAGCTGCGATCTCGCAAAAAATACAGCTTTGTACGGATAGATGAGTAGCCATTTCCATAGTATTTTAATTATGCTTGTTTGCAATCACTCTAAAATAAAGATTATCAAGCGTTTAGGTTGTATGAGATCTATTTAATTTTAGTCAAAAAATCTAAATAAACCAAGCCTATGGTCAGCCTTAAGATCATAGAAGCAGACATTAGCTGTTTTAATGCATGTTATGGCCTGAAGCGTTATCCTGTTGGCAGGTGGCATTTTGGACGGCCACTTGTTGCGCTAACCTTTCAGCAATTTTGTTAAAAGGCATAATGGTTGCATCAGGTATGGTACCCAAGTCTCCCTGTTGGCAAATCATTGTAAGCAGTGGAACTTGCCCTAAAAAGGGTATAGCTGCTTTTTCTGCTAGTAGTTTGCCGCCATCTTTTCCAAAGATATAGTGGCGGTTGTTTGTCTTTTCTTTGTCTACCAGGAAATAAGACATATTTTCTATTAAACCTAAAATGGGGACCTTAATCTGTTCTTTTTGAAACATAGCCATCGCCTTTATGGCATCTATTAATGCAATATTGTGTGGTGTGGTAACGATTACAGCGCCTGTAATGGAAAGGGTTTGCACGAGTGTAAGGTGAATGTCACTGGTTCCGGGGGGAAGATCGATTAATAAATAATCTAATGTACCCCAATTTGTATCTTGTAATAATTGCTTAAAAGCGGCACTGGCCATAGGTCCACGCCATACAATGGCCTCTTCCCTATTCGATAAAAAGCCAATAGAAAGCAATTTTACATTATGGCGGCTTATCGGCATAATCAAATGCTTTCCTCCCTCTTTCACCACAGTTGGTTTCATGGTTTGGCAACCCCACATGGTAGGAATAGATGGCCCAAATATATCCGCATCTAACAGCCCTACCGCTGCACCATGGTTGGATAGCGCAAGTGCCAAATGCGTGGCAATTGTAGACTTGCCAACGCCACCCTTTCCAGAAGCAATAGCAATAATATTTTTGACACCAGGCAGTATAGAGGAGGCAGATCGTCCTGAAGTGACTTTTGATGTAAACTTAATTACAATTTCAAAATCATCTTTTACCTGGTCACGAATGGCTTGTATACAGGCCTGTTTTATTACTTCTTGTAACGGGCAAGCAGGCGTGGTAAGTATAATCGTAAAAGAAATGGTAGTGCCATCTATCTCCAGCGCATCAACCATTCCCAGGGAGACTAGATCTTTCTTTAAGTCAGGATCATCTACCTTACCTAAAGCTGCTAATACCTTTTTTTTTAATGTGCCCATAATGGCCTGTTTTGCTTCAATTATATTCATGTAACCATTAGACCTCTTGCATAAGCTATTTATGATCAGCAATTTTTAGGAGAAACGCAGTCGAGCACCGCAGAATACTACATGTATTTGAGGAGTATAGACAAGCTTCGACACCAAAATGGCCATTAGAAATAGGTTATGCAAGAGGTCTATTGATGCGTTATGCGTGGTCAATAACCCCCTAATTTATACAAATTAACTGATAAATATTGGTATCTTTTTATGCAATGGTGGTTTTGTTTACTTGCTTATACTATTTGTTATAGGGCTTACTGGTATATTTGTTTTTTTAGTCCATCCAGCGTTACCAGAAACAGAGGTTTGGGCATATATCATGGCTCATGTTCCTCCTGCTTTTAAAGGATGTATTGCTATTGGCTTATTGGCAATGACCATGTCCACAGCTGATTCTAGCTTACATGCTTGTAGTGTGATTGTTAGCCATGATATCATGGAAATTATACAGGGCACAAAAGATGCACCTTCTTTTGCCCATCAAATCCGCTTGGCTAAGAGTAGTACCATTGTATACCCTGCCTGCTCTATATTAATGAATTATTAAGATGGGATGGCCCATAAGGCGGTGTGTGGGAATAGATCATTGCTTATGCGCTTGAAAAGTTAAAATAAAGTTTATAAAAAATTTCATAATTTTGAGCCATTGGGCCATTTAGTCGATTCAATAGGATGCTTGCACTTTTGATGGTAGGCAGATTATAAAAAAATTATACCTATTGCTTAATATAAATATTATAACTATATATTCGTTGATGCACACTAAGTTGTGTATCTAAGGCTGCTCTCTTTTTTTTTGATTTTATTTTTTATCCTTATGCCGATACAGCCAAGAAAAATTGGGTTTATAGTTTTTGTATTGCTCTTTTTTGTATGCCTATTTTTTTTTAGATCTATTTCTAGTCGCCTTGCTTTAGGTGTAGATTTTATAGAAAAAGCCCATTTTAATGAAGATGGATCTGGTCAATTTAGCATTGAAGTGGATTTAACCAAGACCAGTAGTTTTATTTCCGTTATTAAATATCTAAATAAGGATTATAAATACAAAGGTATAACTCAATCTATTGGTTATAAGGCTTTTAATGATGCCAAAGAACGTTTTAAAAAAATAGCTGATATTAGTGACGTCTTCGTGCGCTATAATGAAGAAATGCTTAGCTTTGAGCTGGCCTTTAGATTTCGTACCATTCAAGCACTTAATAAAGCCATACGGAAAATCAATAAAGGCTTAGCCCCCCCTAAGATTACTTATTTTAGCCTGGATGATGGCCTATTTGTCCGCCAGGATATAAATGGTATTGCGCAAAAGGTACTTTTTTATCAAAAGTATGATAATTCTTTAATTAAAAGTTTAAATCTAGCCTCCTTTTTTAAGGAAACTACCTATACGACGATTTATACTTTCCATAAAGAAGTTGAAGACTATAGCAATCCACTAAGCGAATTAACGAAGGATAAGAAGACCATACGCATTACCCACTATGTTTTTGCGCCTGATCAGATAGAAGAGTCTATAGGGAATCGTGTTCATTTTATGAAATAAAAATAAGTTGTATGAAAACCCAATATTTTGATCTAAAAGAAAGAATTAATGCCTTAAAGGACTGTCTTTGACTATGCTGGTAAAAACAAACAACTGCAGCTATTAGAAGAAGCAGTTGCAACCCCTTCATTTTGGTCTAATCCAGTTGAGGCCCAACAAACCATCCAAAAAATTAAAGTTTTAAAAGAATCAGTTGATCCGTTTAATACGCTGCAAGCGCAATGGGAAGAACTACTTGTATTAGAAGCTTTATTTGAAGAAGATCCTGTTGCACAAGAAGAATTATCTGTTGTAGCCTCTTCTTTGTCTGCATTGTTAGAGGAAGTTGAATTAAAAAAAATGCTAGATGGCCAAGAGGATCATTTAGATGCAATGATAGATATAAAACCTGGTGCAGGTGGCACAGAAAGCCAAGATTGGGCCTATATGTTGGTACGTATGTATACCATGTGGGCGACCAAAAGAGGTTATATGGTTAAAACGATTAACTACCAGCCAGGGGATGGTGCAGGTATAAAGGCTGTTACGCTGGAAGTGATCGGTGCCTATGCTTATGGATATATTAGAGCAGAAGTAGGTATCCATCGGTTGGTACGTCTTTCTCCCTTTGATGCAGCAGGTAAACGACATACTTCATTTGCTTCTATATATGCCGCACCTGTTATCGATGATTCCATAAAAATTGAAATAAACCCTTCAGATTTAAGTTGGGATACCTTTCGGTCTGGTGGAGCAGGAGGGCAAAATGTTAATAAAGTAGAAACCGCTGTTCGTGTAAAGCATATTCCTTCTGGCATTACAGTAGAGTGCCAACAAGAACGCTCTCAACTGCAAAACAGAGATAAAGCTTTGCAATTGCTTAAATCTAAGCTTTACCAACAAGCATTAGAAGAGAAACAGGCTAAACAGCAACAGATAGAAGCAAGCAAAAAAAAGATCGAATTTGGTGCACAGATTAGGAGTTATATATTGCATCCCTATAAAATTATTAAAGACAATCGAACGGGATATGAACGAAAAGATGTAGAAAATGTTTTAGATGGAGACTTGGATGGGTTTATAAAAGCCTATTTGTTACAGCGTTAAATATTAAGTGGATGTTATGGCCAGGAGGGAAACTACTAAGAAAAGAATTTGGAATTAACTTATAATATAACCGAAATCTGCTTTTGTTTGAGTAAATGTGAT
The DNA here is from genome assembly GCF_965196625.1 of Cardinium endosymbiont of Nabis limbatus. Lineage (GTDB taxonomy): Bacteria > Bacteroidota > Bacteroidia > Cytophagales > Amoebophilaceae > Cardinium. The sequence continues at coordinate 679,341 of NZ_OZ239769.1, forward strand.
CCAGAGGTTCTAAAAAAGGAAAATAATGCAGGAGAAACTGCTTTGGGTATAGTGGTAAAAAAGCATGAGGCTTCTCCTAGTTGTATGCCTCATTGATTGTCAAATAAAACATCATTTTAATGGGCGGTTGTTCCCATTACGTCAACTTAAGATATGGTAGCCGTCGATAAGAAATTTGGCACTTTCAGTAAAACAGTTCGTTGCATTATTTTACTGTATGCAAATTTTTTATCGGCGGCTACCAGAGCCCGGCATGCGAATGGGGCTTATAAAGACAATTGTAATTACAATTGTCCTAAGCCCCCGCCATATGCGTGAATAGATACGAATAGATTTTCCTTAAGATGATACCATTTTATGAACAGATACATAAGTACTATGGAACTAGATGCAATAGATAAACATATTTTAAATACCCTTCAAGTTGATTCAAAAATCACAAACGCTGCGCTTGCGCAGAAAATCAACCTATCTCCTGCCGCTACGTTTGAACGGGTCAAAAAGTTAGAACAACAGGAAGTTATTACAAATTACGCTGCACAGGTTGACCATTCAAAGTTAGGCTTTTTGGTACACCTCATCGCGGGCATTCGTCTGCAAAAAATCACAGCCGAACATATCAAATTGTTTAAACTTACTATTGATAAAATAGCATCCATTACCACTTGCTATCAAGTAATAGGCGACTTTGATTTTATTTTAATGGTGCAGGCTAAAGATTTAGCTAGTTACCAAGCCACAGTAGTAGAAAAAATTCATATGCTTCCCTTTATGGATCATGTAAAAACTTTATCCGTTGCCAGGTTGGTTAAAAATAAACCACTATCTATAGAATAAATTTTGTGCTGTCATCGGGAGAGGTATCTTTTTTATTTAAAATTTCCTCGCAAATATCGCTCATTTCCAACACCCAATTCGAAATTTTGTTTTTTTTGCCCCATGGAATATAAAACGCAATCGTTTCTTTTGCGATTCTTTTTTGGTCTACTAGTTTGCGAAAATGTAAGGTTCTGATGTTGTGGAGCCTATCGGCTAGTTTAACCTGTACTACACGAATATCTTTACATTGGCCCAGCAGGTTTTTGTTTTCTTTATCATCTAATTTCCATCGGTAACCATTTGTATTGTAATGCGTGACCATGTCTACAATATAGGCCACTTCATGGCCATACATCAGTTCTACTTGGGTCAGTGGTATCGGTGTATCTTCTACTACGTCATGCAATAAGGCAGCTAGAATGGTTGTAGGGTCTTTCGTAACCTCCAACAGTATTTTGGCCACTTCCATAGGGTGGGTATAATAGGGTGCACCAGATTTACGTGTTACAAGCCCATGTGCATTTTTAATAAAATGAATCGTCTTTTCTACCGTTGCCTTGGTCAGGGCTGTTTCAGCAATAAGCAGTTCTGTTAACTCTTGCTCTTGCGCTACGCTTTCTGCTGTTTCGCTTATTTTATGGTTTAAAACTGTAGGATCATAGGTTTTAAAGCGCATGACCTTTTGGCCAGCTATAGGCAATACATAGCAGTAGGTTAGTACTGATTGGGTATCTAGTATGGTGGCATAGCCCCCATGTGCTTGTACAATTTGTCTGCTTTCTGCTTGATAAAGGTGGTTTTCTGATTTCGGTAGATGCGTATACGCTGCCTCATCTGTGATATCATATACCAGTTGTATATTTTGCATGGCTGCATCGGTACTCATACAAAAGGCCAGCGCAGGTAAGGTAAGTGCAGTTTGACCAGATTGTACAGCACTTTCATAGTCGTACCGCAACACCGTGTTGGCAATGGTTAAGGTAACCATATGATCGGTAGCCTGCTCACTTTTGCTGATCCCAAATAGGTTTACCGTTAAAAGACGTTCAAAAAGCGTTCGATCTGCCATCAGATGCGTTACTTTTGTTTGATTCCGTACCAGCAATGCAATAGGCTTCTCTAATGCAAGAATCATGCTATGTGCTTGTAAGATAGCTGAATCGATTTCTATTTGTTGCACTGCTTTTTTGCTCAGCGTTAAAGTTTGTTCTTCTTTTACCCTTTTTAGTAATATCTTGCTAAACTTGTGCAACTGTTTCATAAATAAGTTGATCGTTTCCCCGAGTTTGGGTTGACCATTTGTGTAGAGGTAATGACAGGGCTTTTGCAGTGTTTCGCGCATCTCTTGTAACATTTTATTGCTATAGATGGGATTAAGCCTAGACCAGTTTACTTGGTTATAGATTGCTTCTAGGGCTGCTTTGCGTTCAAAATGTCTAGCCAATGCTATGATTTTAAGTTTGGTTTCTATTTTGTCACGTAGATATTTATAGGTTCCAGAACCTACTAGAGCAGCTGCTACAAGAGCTGTTGCCAAGATGAGCTCTACAGAAATTTGGTTGCAATTGGTCAAAAATGTACTCCAAAAGTCCATGCTAGGTGGTATAAATTTATGTAGGAACATGGCTATGCCCAACATGCTAAGGCCTACTTTTAAAGAAAAAAGCACGATGCCTAAGGCTAGGCTAGCGATAAAAAAAGCAAAAACCATAGGCTTAAAATGGCCTAGTTTTGCAAATTGTATACCCGAAACAAAAAGCAATGCAAATAATAAAACAGGCCATGCCCAGTGGAATATGAGGCTGCCTTTGGGTTTATAACTGTGTAAAGATGGATAAATCATTAAAATGGTTCCAAAAGCTATGACCAAAATATACCAATACGTATAGCGCGAAAAGTAATCTTTCTGCATAAAGTAGAGGGCTGTAAAGGTATGGAGTATTATATAAATACCCAATAGTATAAAAGTTCTTTCCTTTTTTGGAAAAAAGTTTTTCCAGTATGCTTTTGTAAAGGGTTGTTTACAACCTTGTAATCTTCTGCACCACCAGCGCTTGGTTTCTTGATTTTGCAAATCTAATGGGCTAAGATCTTTGATGCCTACCCAACCTGTGTTAGCGCTTTTAGGAAGAAGATAATGGGTCGTAATCAGAATAAAAAGGTTGCAGTAAAAAGCTTCAGCTATACTTTGTTTTAATATAAATGGTATGAACATATTGATTCCCATGTTTAATAAGACAGCAGTCGAATGGGGTCTAAAGCCAAAACTAGCCATGATAAGCGGAATGGTAAAGGTAAGATAATACCGACCTGCGATTTCGGATAGTTTTGAGAAATCAATCTGATAGGATATCATCAGAATACTGACTATGCCTATGCAAGCAGAAGCAATGCGGGCCGTTCTAAGTGGGTATTTGTTTACCTTTTTAGCTGAGCGACCCGTTATAGGCAATGCAATATCATTTGTAAATAAAACAGCAGAAGTATGCAAACTGGAATCAGCGGTAGACATCAGTAAAGCAATAATAGCCGTTACTAAAATGCCACGCATACCAGGAAAGTAAACAAGCTGTATTAAATAATCTATCACATGCTGACTGGTTGGGATCTCATAATTACCTAAGTGTGCAGCTACTGCAATAGTGAAAAAAAGTATAACCAAGATGGCTTCTATAATAATGCCTTTATAGAAAGCTTTTACGGCTTTTTGTGTAGAAGATGCCATATAAAAACGTTGGAGGCATCGAGGGTCAAATATAGATAGAGAAGCCCAAAAAGGGGCAATCGATATACAGGTTAAAATGTTATTGAGTGTGCATACATTACTAATATTAAAATGAGGGGCAGTAGTCAGTTTTGCCCAATTGGCTAGTGGATTTTTTACATAGTAAAGGCACATAAAAATTAGGATGGGAAAGCAAATGCCAAAAAGAAAAAACTCATAAACGTCTGTTAGCGCTACAGACCTAGCCCCTCCAAATGTTGCATAACCAATCACTAATAGTGCTAAAATAATAGCTAGGTAGGGTGAAAACTGTTCTATTTCAGGATAGAGCGCCTTGGTAATGCTTAGGCCGAATTTCAACTGAGCAACTATTACAAATGTACTGAATAGAATGCCGAATATTCCTGTAATCACTCGGATCGTTGAACCATATAAACTGCCCATAGACTCAACTATAGAAAGATGTCCTATGAACGCTTTCATTCTCAATACTATAAATCTTGAAGTTACATATAAGCCTGCTATGTGTACTATATTAGAGATAAGGTAGTACAAACCGCTTTGATAACAGATGTCCATACCATATGTTAAACTTCTACCTCCATAGCTGGTGGCTATTAGGGAAATAGCAATCACAAAACTGCGCATTTTTTTATTCCCAACTGCATAATCTTGGAAGGTTGTAATGCCTGTGCCACAATAAAAACCAATGGAAAGTGTTATGGCTAAGAATATTATTATAATGATTAAATCAATATTCATATTTTTTTTAATTTTTTTGTGCTAGACTGACTTCTGTGGTAGTAGCCTATTCGTGGAGTGCAATATATGTGTTTGAGGCGCATAGACAAGCTTCGGTAATACAATTGCCATGGGCGAGTTTTACAAGAGGTCTTTTATGAAATGAAATAAATAAGTTTTAATTATGCAAGCATAATGGTTCTGCGGGCATAATTTATTTACTTACTAAGCGGTAGGGCAGATGGTTGGCGTTAAATCAGCAGGGTTATAGCTTTTAAAGTGCATTACGTTTTCTCCAGCTATAGGCAACACGTAGAGACAGGTTAATTTTTTTTGGGTTTCTATTATCTCAACATACCCCCCATGTGCTTGCACAATTTGCCTGCTTTCTGCTTGATAAAGCTGTTTTTCCGTTTTGGGTAGGTAAACAGGTGTGATTTCGTCTGTGACCGTATAGGTGGCTTGTGCACTTTGTGCATGCGTATCTGTACTGATCAAAAATGCCAATGCAGGTAATAGGGTAGGTGCATTATTGGTTTGCATGCCGTTTGTACTATGGTACTGTAGGGTGGTATCGGTAATCGTTAGGGTAACTATATGGTCTATCGCTTGCGCACTATTGCTGATGGTCAATAAATTTATAGTTAAATAGCGCTCAAAAAGATCTGGATCTGCTATTAGGTGTTTTATTTTTGTTTGGTTGCGCAAGAGCAACTGCATAGGCTCCCCTAGTGCGTGGATGATACTATGTACTTTTAAGATAATAGGTTCAATTGCTACTGATTGAATGGCTTGCTTATTAAGGCCTAGGCTGTGTGCTTCTTTGGCGCTTTGCAGCAATAAGCTGCTAAATTGACTTAATTTTTTTATAAAACTGTTGACATCTTCTCCAAGTTTTTGCTCCCCTTTTGCATAGAGCTGTTGACAAGGTTCTTTGAGCATTTCACCTATTTCTTGCAGCATTTCGCTGCCATAGGTAGGGTCCAACCTAGACCAATTGACTTGGCTGTAGATAGATTCTAGAGCGGCTTTACGCTCGTAGCTACGGGCGAGTTCTATGACATTACATTTAACATTGGCTTTATCAGACAGGTATTTATAAAAACTAAACCCAATCAGCGTCGCCACCGTAATCGTTACAGCAAAAATGAGTTCTATAGAAACTTCTTGATAACCAGACCAAAATAAGGTACAAAAGGGAAGGCTGGGCGCTATGTATGCATGCACGATCATGGCTATACTGAGCATACCTATGCCTACTTTTAAGGATAAAAGGAGGGTGCCTAACCCTATACTGACGATAGCCAGTGCACAAACCATAGGACTAAAATGACCTAACTTTGCAAATTGTATGGTAGAAAAGAAAAGCAATATAAACAACAATACAGGCCATATGCTATGGAGTATCAGATGGCCCCCTCGCTTATACGTGTGAAAAGCTGGGTAAATGGCTAAGATGGTTCCAATAGCCATTACGAATATATACCAATAGATGTAAGGAAAAAAATATTCTTTTTGCATAAACCATAGGGCTATAAGCGTGCTGCTAATTAAGTAAATACCCAATAGTATAAAAGTAGCTGCATTTTTTGGAAAGAGGCTTTCCCAATATTTTTTAGTGGCTACCATTTTAAATCGCTGTACGCATCTTAACCACCAGCGTTTGGTTTCTTGTTGCTGTAGGTCCAACGGGTTGCGGTCTTTAATGCCCACCCATCCAGTATTGGGCTGTTTGGGGAGGAGATAGTGGCCTAAGATCAGTGTGCCGATGCTCATCACCATAGCAATGGATAGGTTTACATTGGCTTCCTCGTAGGTATGAGATTGGGAGAACCTTGTGTACAATACAAAGATGCCAGAAGTGACCATAGTGATCAGTGCAACTGCGCTACGGGGCCTAAATCCTAGAATGGACATTGCCCATGGAATGCTTACAACAGGTATGTAGATTTCCGTTCCCTTTGCAATCAGTTTATACACATTTCCTTTGTAGGTTAGTGCACTGTATAAGGCTAATATGCCAACCAGTAGAATGGTTATTCTAATGGCTTTTAATTTTTTGATGGATGCATGCACCCCTTTAAAAGATGATAATGGCAATAGGTCATGCACAAAAACGACTGATAGCAAATGCAAAGCAGAGTCAATCGTAGACATGAGTAGGGCAAGTACTGTAATCATGATGATCGCCTTTATACCTGGAATCTGGGTCAAATGCATGAAATAATGGATCACATCATGTTTGCGGGCTAGTGTATGGCCTCCTAGATACAACGCAACGGTTATACACAATGCGAATAGACGTATAGAGAGCACAACCCCTGCACTCCTAGAAAGGACTTTTTTGGCTTTTTGAATGGATTTAGCCATATAGAGCCTTTGTATATAAAGGGGCGCAAGCATAACTGGCAACACGCGCATCCCATAGAAAAAGTATATTTTGAGTGAATGGGATGAAAATATATCGGAAGCGTTTACAAATTGCGCCTGTTGTTTTAAACTTATCCACCCTTCTGCAATAGATATTTTAGCATAGCGCAGCAATAGGAAAGCGATTAAAGGAAAAGTACAGCCAAAACAGAGAAATTGAAAAACATCCGTCATTGCAATGGATCTGGCCCCACCAAAAACCGAATAGAGAATAACGATAAGCCCTGTAACAATAGGAAGCCAATACGCAAGATGCTGTGTGGTACTGGGAAGTGTATAATGAACGATTTGTAGTACAACTTTAAGTTGTGCCACGCCTAAACCTAACATAACCAGTATCACAGTAGCGGCTGTGATTTTACGTGCCACTGGTCCATACAGCTTACCGATAGACTCTGCCATAGTGTAATCTCCTAAAAACTCAGCCATACGCGCTGTGAGTATCCTCGAGCCAAAATAGGTCATTAAAAAAAAGATGAAAGCCGCTATTACCGCTTTAAATCCAAGAAAATAGCAATCAGATACAAAGCCTAACGTACCTATATGCATCACGCTAGCTACTAAGGAACAAACGATAACGAATGTAGATAAATCCTTCCCCAGGACATAATCCTTAAATGTTTTCACGCCTTTGGCATGATAGAGTCCAATTAGGATATTTAAAACTAAAAATACCCCTATAATCATTAAATCGGTGTACATAGGCTACTTGATTTTTACATGAATGCATAGGCCTATTTAATATAAGCTAAATAATTCTAAATCTTTTCAGTAAAGGATGACTAGAAATTACCATAGTTCTTATCCGCTGTAGCGTTTCAATTTAAGTACGCCTTTAAATTAATGTTTTTATTGTAGTATGTTATATACATCATGAGGCCGTTGTAGTAGAAAACTGTATAAGTTGTTTAATACAAATGCATGTTTGATTGGGACTTTTTTGAAACTATATAATCGTAAGTTATTATTAATTATGTTCTTTTTTAGGATATAAAAGCAATGTATAAGTAGAAAATATCTATATTTTGAGGATCCTTCTATGTTTGTTGAAATAGTTTCGACATTTAACTATACTATCTGTATAGTATCTGATTAAGACCTGAATCAAATAATTAAATTTTAAAATACTAAGATGATGAATAAATATGTTATATGCTTTCTAAAACTAACAAGGATGCGTGATAAGCGAAGTATGGGGATAATACCTTTTGTTGCAATTTTGTTAATCTATGGACATGTATGTACAATAAGTAAAAAAAACATAAGGGGTCGAAAATATAATGGTTATGATCGTATATCTGATAAATATGAACTTGGTGAATCTTGTGAAGAAAATACAAAAAAACTACTTGATCTCAAGAAAAAGAATTCTAATGAGTCAATAAGTGAAAAGATCTCTTTAAAATCCCTGATGAATTCTATAAAGTATCATGATCACAATCACGATCAAAATGGCTATTGCTATCGCGTAATTTTAAATCTTTTGTCTGATAAGGACAGTAAATGGATAAATCAACAGGTGCAATATGGCGGTGTTACGCCGGGTTTTGATTATGATGAAAACCGTATGCATATTTTGGACCCAGATTGGCATGTATATAAGAGCCTTTTAGCAGTTGCGTTGGAAACGCAGCATGCAGATGCATATATGCCTCTATTGGCTAAGCAGTATGTACAAAAAACGCATGTAGCTAGTTTTAGGTATGTTGGTATAAATACAAAATATACTTCACATGCATTTGGTCTATTGGGTTGGGTATTTTATAATTGGAAGTGTAATCAGGCACAGAAATGGAATTTGTCAGATGATAAGCTAGCTAATATGATTTCTGATATAATAACTATAGATCGGGATGAAATTATTAAAAAATCTATTACTGAACATGATAAAGCTTTAGGTACTGCACCTATATATTATGTTGTCTTATTTCATTTATCTAAACTACTTGAAAAGTTCTTGGAAAATGTTTCAAATGTAGAAGAATTACTTAAGCTATATACTCATAACTCAAAACATTTTTCATTACTCCATACCATAGTTGATTATAGACATGATGGCTACCATAGACACAATAGTGATCCATTATTTAATGAAGGTACTTTCTTAAAAAGTAATACATACTTAGAAATGTTTAAAAATGTGTTTAAAAGAATATATGATTTGTCTAACCAATCAAAAGCTGTGGAGTCACTTTTTAAGCAAGATAGCAAGCAATATTCTGTATTTGCCCGTTCTTATATGCCAACTGATCGTAGGGATATTAGGCTTATAAACTTCAAGCTATTCAGAACTGGTGGTGATATGGAATATATTTGGCATAGAGCATTGCATAGATTCAAAGCGATTTTAGCTGAAGTTTCTCTTTTTTTAACTAGTGAACATTGGGGAAGGATTAAGGCAGAAATCGATGCGTTGTATAATAAAGGACGTCTTAGTGAGGATTATGCTAAACGCTTAAAAGATGCATGCGATGAATCTGCATCTAAAACATCATTTTAATTGGCGGTTGTTTTCAATTGCGCCAACTTTTTATCGGTGGACATGGGCGATGGAGTATGCTAACAATCCATTTGCATTTCTGTGCTAGACTAGACTTTCCTTAAGCTTCCACCATACGTGAATAGATACTTTTTATCAAGCAAAAAATGCAACACACATCCTTAAACCCTTTCAATCGATGCACCTAATGCATTAAGGCGCTGGTCAATACGCTCATATCCTCGATCGATTTGGTGAATGTTTTCAATAATACTGGTTCCCTCTGCTGCTAGTGCTGCAATGAGCAAAGCAATGCCTGCTCTGATGTCACTTGAGCTCATATGGATGCCATGTAGCTTTTGGCCACTCCCTAGGCCTACGATATGTACCCTATGCGGATCACATAATACCAGTCGTGCGCCCATTTCAATCAAATGGTCTACAAAAAAGAGTCTGCTTTCAAACATTTTTTGATGGATGAGTATATGCCCTTGTGCATGTACAGCAGCTACCACGGCAATACTAATTAAATCAGCGGGTATCCCTGGCCAAATGGCATCGTAAAGCGTTACAAGCTTCCCATCCATCTCCGTTTGAATCGTATAGCAGGATTGGGCTGGAATATGTAAGGTATGACCCTGCTTTTCTAGTACAATACCCAATTTTTTAAAACAATACCAAACAGGTTCAAAAAGTTTAATAGGTACATCTGTAATGGTGAGTGTAGATTGGGTCGCTGCAGCCAGTCCAATAAAGCTTCCAATTTCCAACATATCTGGTAATATCGTGTGTGTAGTGCCTTTTAGCGCTGGTACGCCCTCTATAGTTAATATATTAGAACCAATACCGGTAATGCGCGCGCCCATGGCTACGAGCATATGGCAGAGTTGCTGTACATGCGGTTCACAAGCTGCTGGATAAATAACGGTCTTGCCTTTGGCCACGCTGGCAGCCATAATCAGATTAGCCGTTCCGGTTACCGATGCCTCTGACATCAGTACATCGGCGCCTTTTAGTAGATGGCATTGGGCGATCCAACTGGCTTCAGCAGGTTCGAAAGCAATACCTAGTTGCACGAGCCCTTCAAAATGCGCATGTAGCCCTCTGCGCCCAATTCTATCTCCTCCAGGCTTAGCGATCACTGCTTTTTTAAAACGGATGATAAGAGGCGCCAGCAACATAATAGAACCTCTTACTTTAGTATATGCCGCTCGAAATGCTGCTGTACACATCGCATCTTTTTCAAGATGGGTGGCACAAAACTGATACCCTCTATTCCCCAATGGGGTAATCTGCACCCCCAAAAGGGCCAGCAGTTGCATCATACTCTGGACATCTGCAATATTCGGTACATTGTAGAGGGTTACTACTTCATTGGTCAATAAGGTGGCACACATCACTTGTAGTGCTTCATTTTTGGACCCTTGTGGCCTGATGGTGCCAGATAACTGATGCCCCCCCTTGACAATAAATTTACTCATTTCCCCGAATTAGATTGTATAGTAAGCTTACTATTGCTGCGCCTACTTTTTAGAAGTATTGGATTTTACGTGGTGCTTGTTTCTAGGCTTTTGGTTATTGGCACCATCATCTGGTAGGGTACGTATGATTTCTACATCAAGCGTTGTACCATCTGGCAGCATCCGCTTGATATCCTGAATAATTCTTTCATTATTGATGTAATCGTTGTTCCATGTGCTGCTAAAACGACGCATCAATTTTCCGACTGCTATAAGCATCTGCTCTTGCTCTTTGAGTGTGGGTAGGGTCGTTATTTTTTTTAGGAGTGACTCCATATGCCGCCCATAATATTTGTATCTGATCAGCTGCATAAAGGGCATATGGGCATAATTTTGTTGGTTATTTTCCCTTTTAATAGGTTTTGGATTAGGACTATCAATATCTAATTTATAATCTGATAGTATAAAAAGGTCATCCCACCGTTTTTGTGGTGATTCTGCATTGGGGTTGACCACTTCCATTAGCTTTACAATACTATGGGCTTTTTGTGTGCGAACAGCTTTATCCTCAATGGTTGCAATTTGTTCCATGAGCTTTTGTATGTTTCTACCATATTCTTTAAGCATTAAAGGCGATCGGATTGTATTATAGTCGTACATTATCGGTTATTAGGTTAAAAATAATATCTAAATATAGGGCTTCTGTGTTGAAGGCAGTATTTCTAGTTTTGCATACTTTAACAAGAGGGTCTTTTCTCCAAATTTATCAAAAAGAATAACCGCTTTAGGCATGCCTGCAGATGCACCCAATCGCAAAACTTTTCCTAAGCCAAAATGGCAGTGATGTACCATCTGCCCAACTTCTAAAGTAGTTGGATCAGTTGTAGCTTCAGATGGTAACGGTGCCTCTATTTTTCTCACGGAACTACTTGGTTTGGTGAGATGCTTTGGGGCAACTGTAGCCTTAGCAGTAGGGCTAGGTAGGCGAGGCTTCGCGATCGTTTTAGCTTTTCTATGGTCGTCTATCTCTTTTAAAAAACGACTGGGTTTGACATTCGTTAACATACCAAACCGGTATCTGCTTAAGGCATAAGATAGCGTTAACTTCAGTTGTGCACGGGTAACCGCTACGTAGAAAAGACGCCTTTCTTCTTCTAAGTCTGCTTTGCTCCCTAGCATCATAGGAGAGGGAAAAAGCTCCTCCTCCATGCCTACCAGGTATACATACTTGAATTCTAACCCCTTGGAGGCATGAATGGTCATTAGTGTAACCGCATCTTCATTTGAATCTTCTTTATCTGCGCTGGTAATCAGTGCTATTTCTTGTAGAAAACTCCCTAGGCTTGGATCGTTGTTTTCAGGGTGGTCTACAAACTGTTTGATGCTATTGAGCAATTCTTGGATATGTTCATAGCGGGTTAATCCTTCTACGGTTTTATCTTCATGTAGTTCCTTGAGTAGGCCAGATGCTTTGGCCATATAGGTGGCTATGGTATATGCATTTTCATTTTCTAGTTTTAGGGTAGCGGTATCCACCAATGTTACAAATCGGGTAAGCGCTGCTGCAGTGGCGCCATGTAAAAAATCATTTGAACTGGACAGCACTGTCCAGAAGGGAGCCGATTTTTCGGCTGCAATAGAAAATATTTTATCAATAGTAGTGGGTCCAATGCCCCGTTTAGGGAAATTGATAATCCTTCTAAAGGCTTCTGCATCATGGTGGTTGACTACAAAACGCAAATAGGCTAAAAGATCTTTTACTTCTTTGCGTTGGTAAAAAGAGAGCCCTCCGACAATGCGATAGGCAATATTTTTTTTACGCAATGCTTCCTCAAAATTTCGGGATTGATTGTTGGTACGGTATAAAATAGCAAAATCCCGATAAAGGAGCTGATGGCTGAACTTTTCTGCAAGCAGCTGATCTACTACCAACCGACTCTCTTCCATATCTGAGCGGGTCGTTAGTACGTCAATTGGTGCCCCAATGGGATTATCCGTCCAAACTTTTTTCTTTAACTGTGCTTCATTGTGGCTAATGATCCGGTTGGCTGCATCAACAATATGTCCTGTAGAACGGTAGTTTTGTTCAAGTTTGATCATGTGGTGATCTGGGTAATCAGTCGTAAAATGCAAAATGTTTTGAATGTCAGCTCCCCTAAATGCATAAATACTTTGCGCGTCATCGCCCACTACGCAGATGTTTTGGTGGCCGGCCGCCAATTTTTTGGCAATACTGTATTGCACTAGATTGGTATCTTGAAACTCATCAATCAGCAGATAGCGAAACTGTGCTTGGTACTTTGCACTTAGCATAGGATCATTATATAGCAGCTTATGGGTCTGTACCAGTAAATCATCAAAATCCATTGCGCCAGCTTGTAAGCAGTGGCGGGTATATCTTAGAAAGATTTCACTGAACCTAGCCATACGCATATAGGCATCTTCCTTTTGATAGGTTGGGTCTGCAGCGTAGACTTCTGGTGCAATCAGCCTATTTTTAGCATGCGAAATGCGCCCCAATACAACAGCTGGTTTATATACTTTATCATCCAGACCCAGGGCCTTAGTGATTTGTTTGATGAGTGATTTGCTGTCTTCTGTGTCATAAATACTAAAATGGGAGGGATAACCTAAGCTATTGGCTTCCTGACGCAATAGCCTCATAAAAACACTATGAAAGGTGCCCAACCATAACGCCTTAGCCTCATTGCCCACTATTCCGGTAATGCGGTGGCGCATTTCAGCAGCCGCTTTATTGGTAAAGGTCAAAGCAAGAATCTGATGAGGTGCTGCTTTTTTTTCTTTAAGCAGATGGGCTATTCTGGCCGTTAATACTTTGGTTTTACCTGAGCCCGCACCTGCTACAACAATCGATGGGCCCTCGGTATGGATGACTGCCTTCTTTTGCATCTCATTAAGGCCAGAAAGATAGGCTGGTTTCATAGCTGGTTCGGTTGTGATGACCATTTTACTTTTATGTTTGATGCAACCTAAGCAAGTATACTTGTATGGTTGTAAACGCGTGATAGGGAGTATGCATTTTGTTATAATGAGTAGGTAAGCAATTTAATAAATAGTTAGATAAAGGGCAAACAAGGATTTGGCTATACCATGCTTATCATGCAGATCTTTTCTAAAGTAGCTTAAAAGTGCTATATTTATCTAATGCAGCAGCCATTAGACCTCTTGCATAACCTATTTCTAATGGCCATTTTGGTGTCGAAGCTTGTCTACGCTCCTCAAATACATGTAGTATTCTGCGGTGCTCGACTGCGTTTCTCCTAAAAATTGCTGATCATAAATAGCTTATGCAAGAGGTCTATTAAGCCATTTATTTTATCTACTATCTTTCCGTTGCGGAAGTTGATGCGCATGTACCATATCATACCGATTCGTAAGGCCCTTATTTGCATGTACCGATCTATTGTACTCTTTTGTTTTGCCCTAAGTGTGGGGTGTGAAGGATGTAATGATCTTAATAAAGAAGATAAAGAGTCATCTGCATTAACCCCACGGCCTTCTTTATCGGAGTCACAAGTTTTATTAAAAAAAAGCAATGCCAAGCAATCAGGTAATCACCCGGAAGAAACGATAGAATCAGATGGGATAGGTGATCTTGAAGCTCCTAAAAAAGTAGAAAACGCTCAACGCGTAGCTAAAGTGCCAGAGCATAAACAAGCGGTTGTATTGTTACATGGATTGGCTAGAATTTCCAGTGACTTTGCTTGTATGATAAAAGCATTTAAAAAAATGTTCCCCTATGCGACTATCATTGCTTTAAAATGTCTTAATAAAGATTCTAACAAAGGAAAATTTTCTAGCCCCAGTTCGAAATTATCGATCAAAGAGCAAGCTAAAGAAGCTTATGAAGAAATTAAAAGCGCGGTGCCATATGGTAGCCATTTGGTACTAGTAGGCCATAGTCAAGGTGGATTACGTGCTTTTTCCCTTATTAAAGAATATGGAAGTGATTTGAAAAATGAATATGGAATAGTGATTGATCACTTGATTACTATAGCTACACCTTGGAAAGGGGCTCCGATTTTTGACCACATTAACGATGTTAAGAAGTTTAATCAAAAATTTGGTGAAATAGAAGAAGACTTAAATGCTATACAAGCAGGCTATGCTGATGCTGTAAGAGGATATTTTTTCAAAAAATTCCCAAATTTAGCAGAAAACCATCCTACGTTGTATAAAAATCTAGCATTAGTGGCGATGAAAGTGTCAGAGGTGATGAGAATGCTACGGGATATAAAATGGATAAGCACTCAAGGCGTGTTGGACTTAAACCCCAAAAGTGATTTTATTAGCCATTACGTTGCCTCAGGCCTTAAAGAGATTGATGTGCCTATTACCGCTATTGCGGGTGTTTTAACTGATTTTTCTAAATTGTTTGAATCATTCCCCTTTTTTATTGAGGGGCCACGATTACAAAAACTCAATGCGACCTATGCAGAACTGATTGGGGGTGATCCAAACTGTGCGCATGATATGTTGCTTCCTGTTGATACGCAACATGCAGTAGGATTGGCTCCTAAAAACTTTAAATGTATAACGGTAGAGGGGGCTTGTCATGGCAATAAGGTAGGTTTCTCTGTAAAGCGTGGACTTTCTGAGCTTAACAATAAAGAGGTGATACAAAAGGTAGTCGAATCTATAGAAGAAACCTTTTACGAGCAAAAAGAAAAGGAGGGTATAGAAAAAGGAGCCGAGGCTCCGCTTGCTGCTTAGCTGTTTGCACGAAACAAATGTATTAAAACATTATAATCTTGGAACCTATAAAAAGTAAGGATGCTATGGCGCTGTTCAGTGGGATAGATCATCATCCCATCTTGCGCCAAATTGGAGAGATTGCTGATGGGCTTCAGTTAGAGACTTATCTAGTAGGTGGATTTGTGCGTGATGGATTGTTAGGGCGTCCCTCCAAAGATATTGATATTGTTTGTATAGGAGATGGTATGGTACTGGCACAAGCTGTTGCAACCTACAAAGCGGTTCCTGTGAACCTATTTAAAAGTTTTGGTACCGCTATGTTGCATTGGGATGGTTGGGAGGTAGAGTTTGTAAGTGCTAGAAAAGAATCTTACCTACTGAATTCCCGTAATCCAAGTGTTTCCATGGGTACACGCTCTGATGATCAAATGCGCCGAGATTTTACCATTAATGCAATGGCGATCTCTTTAAATAAGCAAGATTATGGACGATTATTAGATCCATTTAATGGCCAGCAAGACTTGATAGATCGGATCATTAGAACCCCTTGTGATCCCGAAAGAACCTTTTCGGATGATCCATTGCGTATCATGCGCGCCATACGGCTGGCTGCGCAGCTGGATTTTACCATTACACCAGAAACATTGGCGGCTATGACGGCTGTTCGGGATCGATTGGGCATTGTGGCGCAGGAACGTATTGCAGAAGAGCTGCATAAACTGATGGCTACCGATAGGCCTTCTTATGGGTTGAAACTTTTATTTGGTGCCAACCTATTGTCGATTGTGTTACCAGAATTGCAAAAGCTTTCAGGGAAAGCGCAAATTGGATGTCATTCCCATAAAGACAACTTTCTCCATACACTTGAAGTGTTGGATAACCTCGTTAAGCATTCTCCTAAACTATGGCTGCGTTGGGCAGCTGTTTTTCATGATATCGCCAAACCATTGACTAAAAAATTTGACCCTATACATGGTTTTTCTTTTCACGGTCATGAAGATTTGGGTGCTAGGATGTTGCCTAAGCTCTTTAAAAGAATGCGTTTTCCTACCAGTAAGGAAGTGCTTGGGTATGTACAAAAATTGGTTCGGTTGCATTTACGTCCTATAGCTTTAGCAAAGGAGGTCACTGATACCGCTATACGGCGTCTTTTGTATGAAGTTGGTGATGATTTAGAGGATTTATTTTTGTTGTGTAGAGCGGATATTACCTCTAAAAATGAAATAAAGGTGCAGCAATATTTGGCCAACTTTGATAGAGTGCAAAAAAGGGTGTTAGAAGTAGAAGTACGTGATAAAATTAGAAACTTTCAGCCGGTTATTACCGGTTCCATTATTATGGAAACATTTGCACTCAAACCATCTGCTCAGGTAGGCCTTATTAAGGAGGCAATTAAGGAGGCGATATTAGAGGGTAAAATTAAAAATGAATACCAAGAGGCATTTGACTATATGTTACGGATTGGCAAACGTTATATAGGGTAGCGGATAGAGCAGTTTTGATGCGTATGGTAATGGTCTGGGTCTTTACTATGGGTATTTTTTTGAGTGGATGGATTGGTAGGGGTGTTGCTAGCTTAATGTATCCCTCCCCACTGTGCCAACACTCCATCTTAATAAAACTGTTTTGAATACAAACAGAAATGTAAGATATCTATATAACATTAGCAATCCCATATTTTTTTATTTCAAAATCATACTATATTATACGTACGCATCATATAATCGTGCAGGAAACATGTAACCATGTTTATGGCATTAACTGTTCTAACAATATGGTCTGTGTTATTCGTTTTAATGCTATTGCAGCGGCCTCAATGCATACAGACCTATTAGATCCTACAAAAACTATTTATCTTGCAGTTGTACACCACGAATATATGCATCATTATACACCTTAAATTTTTTAACCATGCAAAAATTACCGATTGGTGTTAGTAACTTTCAAGAGTTAGTACAAGAGGATTATCTTTTTTGTGATAAGACAGCTATGATTGCTGATTTCCTAAAAAGTGGCGATAAAGTTACTTTAATTGCCCGCCCTCGTCGATGGGGCAAGACACTCAATATGTCTATGTTGCAGCATTTTTTTGCATCAGAGGTGAATGGCCTCAGTACAGCAGGCTTATTTGATGATTTAGCGATTAGCCAGTTAGATGGTGGCAAATACCTTGCGGAATATCAAGGTAAGTATCCTGTGATTATGCTAAGTTTTAAGGATGTCAATGCGGATAGTTTTCAAGGGGCATACAATGCGGTGTATGAGTTGATATTAAAGGTGTATAGTAGCTATACTTATTTATTGAGTAGTGATAAAATCAATGCAGTACAGCTGAATAAATTACGTATTATTCTCAGTAATCAGGCCAATCAACAACAATTAGAATCTGCTTTAGAATTGCTTAGTCAATGCCTCTACCAATACCATGGTCACCGTGTCTATATACTCATAGATGAATACGATACCCCACTCAACAAAGCTTACGGCAATAAGGAATATTTGGATGCTATGGTCGCATTTATGCGTAACCTATTTAGCGCTGCTTTAAAAGATAATGATGCATTAGCAAGGGGTGTTTTAACGGGCATATTGCGTGTTTCTAAGGATAGTATGTTATCTGGGTTGAATAACCTAAAAACGTATACCCTTTTAGATAAAGGTTATAGCCGTCACTTTGGTTTGAGCGAAGGAGAAGTTCAAGATCTATTTACCCAACAAAATCTTTCTACCTGTTTGGATGCAGTAAAAAGCTGGTACAATGGTTATCGAGTAGGAGATTTGGTCATGTATAATCCTTGGTCTATTATCTATTGTTTGAGTGAAGAGGGTCGTTTTGATCTTTATTGGGTCAATACAGGTAATAATGATTTAATTAAGCAGTTGATTTTCTCTTCTAATGACAGCATTAAAGCGCAATTCGAACAATTGATGTGCGGGGAAGCACTAACTGTATCTATCGATAAACATCTTGCTTTTGACCTACTGAATAGAAGTGAAACTGCTTTCTGGAGTTTACTTTTATTTGCTGGCTATTTGACCTTCCAAACCAGTAATCTGAGTTTAGATAGTGATTTATACGACTGTATCGTTAAGATTCCCAATAATGAAATACGTAGACTCTACAATAGATTCTTTACAGAGTGGTTAAGTAGTAAGTTTATGGACCGAGGTGTTTATAATTCTTTTTTAGAACATTTGGTAGTTGGATCCGTATCTCTTTTTGTACAAGCGTTAAGTTTGTTTTTACGCCAAAGTGCTAGTTGTTTTGACACACAATTTTCTAGAAAATCAGAAGGATTTTACCATGGTTTTGTCTTGGCAATGTTGGCTAGTTTGGGTAGAACCCACTATGTAAAATCCAATCGAGAAAGTGGTTTAGGTCGTTATGATCTTTTATTAATCCCTAAAAAAGAAGGTACAAAAGCGTTATTGTTAGAATTTAAGCAGGTACGTAAAGAAGAAGAATTGGAAAGCGCAGCTAGCCTTGCTTTATCGCAAATACAAACACAAGCCTATCATACTGAAATATTACAATATCCACATGTAAAAGAAGTAGTAGAATGCGGTATTGCTTTTTCAGGTAAATCGGTTTTAGCAGCTTATGCTACTTATAATTTAATGCGTAAGCAATCTGGTGCTATTCTGTTAACGAATAAATATGGGCAGGAAGATGAGTAGCATGCAAAAATTACCGATTGGCGTTAGTAACTTTCATAAGTTAGTCTCTAACGATTACCTCTTTTGTGATAAGACAGCCATGATTGCTGATTTCCTAAAAAGTGGCGATGAGGTTACGCTAATTGCCCGTCCTCGTCGTTGGGGAAAGACACTCAATATGTCTATGCTTCAGCATTTTTTTGCATCAGAAGTAAATGGGATAAGTACAGCAGGTTTATTTGATGATTTAGCAATCGGTAAGGTAGATGGTGGTGAATATATTAAGAACCACCAAGGTAAACATCCTGTTATTATGATCAGTTTTAAGGATGTGAATGCAGATAGTTTTCAAGGGGCATACAATGCGGTGTATGAGTTGATATTAGAGGTGTATAGCACATATGCCTACTTATTGAATAGCGATGCAATTAATGAAATACAGTTAGGACAATTACATACTATCCTCAATAAGCAAGCCAATCAACAAGCATTAGAAAAATCTTTAAAGCTCCTTAGCCAATGCCTTTACCAACACCATGCTCAAAAGGTCTATATTCTCATAGATGAATACGATACCCCACTCAACAAAGCTTACGGCAATAAGGAATATTTGGATGCTATGGTCGCATTTATGCGTAACCTATTTAGCGCTGCTTTAAAAGATAATGATGCATTAGCAAGGGGTGTTTTAACGGGCATATTGCGTGTTTCTAAGGATAGTATGTTATCTGGGTTGAATAACCTAAAAACGTATACCCTTTTAGATAAAGGTTATAGCCGCCACTTTGGTTTGAGCGAAGGAGAAGTTCAAGATCTATTTACCCAACAAGATCTTTCTACCTGTTTGGATGCAGTAAAAAGCTGGTACAATGGTTATCGAGTAGGAGATTTGGTCATGTATAATCCTTGGTCTATTATCTATTGTTTGAGTGAAGAGGGTCGTTTTGATCTTTATTGGGTCAATACAGGTAATAATGATTTAATTAAGCAGTTAATTTTCTCTTCTAATGACAGCATTAAAGCGCAATTCGAACAATTGATGTGCGGGGAAGCACTAACTGTATCTATCGATAAACATCTTGCTTTTGACTTACTGAATAGAAGTGAAACTGCTTTCTGGAGTTTACTTTTATTTGCTGGCTATTTGACCTTCCAAACCAGTAATCTGAGTTTAGATAGTGATTTATACGACTGTATCGTTAAGATTCCCAATAATGAAATACGTAGACTCTACAATAGATTCTTTACAGAGTGGTTAAGTAGTAAGTTTATGGACCGAGGTGTTTATAATTCTTTTTTAGAACATTTGGTAGTTGGATCCGTATCTCTTTTTGTACAAGCGTTAAGTTTGTTTTTACGCCAAAGTGCTAGTTGTTTTGACACACAATTTTCTAGAAAATCAGAAGGATTTTACCATGGTTTTGTCTTGGCAATGTTGGCTAGTTTGGGTAGAACCCACTATGTAAAATCCAATCGAGAAAGTGGTTTAGGTCGTTATGATCTTTTATTAATCCCTAAAAAAGAAGGTACAAAAGCGTTATTGTTAGAATTTAAGCAGGTACGTAAAGAAGAAGAATTGGAAAGCGCAGCTAGCCTTGCTTTATCGCAAATACAAACACAAGCCTATCATACTGAAATATTACAATATCCACATGTAAAAGAAGTAGTAGAATGCGGTATTGCTTTTTCAGGTAAATCGGTTTTAGCAGCTTATGCTACTTATAATTTAATGCGTAAGCAATCTGGTGCTATTCTGTTAACGAATAAATATGGGCAGGAAGATGAGTAGCATGCAAAAATTACCGATTGGCGTTAGTAACTTTCATAAGTTAGTCTCTAACGATTACCTCTTTTGTGATAAGACAGCCATGATTGCTGATTTCCTAAAAAGTGGCGATGAGGTTACGCTAATTGCCCGTCCTCGTCGTTGGGGAAAGACACTCAATATGTCTATGCTTCAGCATTTTTTTGCATCAGAAGTAAATGGGATAAGTACAGCAGGTTTATTTGATGATTTAGCAATCGGTAAGGTAGATGGTGGTGAATATATTAAGAACCACCAAGGTAAACATCCTGTTATTATGATCAGTTTTAAGGATGTGAATGCAGATAGTTTTCAAGGGGCATACAATGCGGTGTATGAGTTGATATTAGAGGTGTATAGCACATATGCCTACTTATTGAATAGCGATGCAATTAATGAAATACAGTTAGGACAATTACATACTATCCTCAATAAGCAAGCCAATCAACAAGCATTAGAAAAATCTTTAAAGCTCCTTAGCCAATGCCTTTACCAACACCATGCTCAAAAGGTCTATATTCTCATAGATGAATACGATACCCCACTCAACAAAGCTTACGGCAATAAGGAATATTTGGATGCTATGGTCGCATTTATGCGTAACCTATTTAGCGCTGCTTTAAAAGATAATGATGCATTAGCAAGGGGTGTTTTAACGGGCATATTGCGTGTTTCTAAGGATAGTATGTTATCTGGGTTGAATAACCTAAAAACGTATACCCTTTTAGATAAAGGTTATAGCCGCCACTTTGGTTTGAGCGAAGGAGAAGTTCAAGATCTATTTACCCAACAAGATCTTTCTACCTGTTTGGATGCAGTAAAAAGCTGGTACAATGGTTATCGAGTAGGAGATTTGGTCATGTATAATCCTTGGTCTATTATCTATTGTTTGAGTGAAGAGGGTCGTTTTGATCTTTATTGGGTCAATACAGGTAATAATGATTTAATTAAGCAGTTAATTTTCTCTTCTAATGACAGCATTAAAGCGCAATTCGAACAATTGATGTGCGGGGAAGCACTAACTGTATCTATCGATAAACATCTTGCTTTTGACTTACTGAATAGAAGTGAAACTGCTTTCTGGAGTTTACTTTTATTTGCTGGCTATTTGACCTTCCAAACCAGTAATCTGAGTTTAGATAGTGATTTATACGACTGTATCGTTAAGATTCCCAATAATGAAATACGTAGACTCTACAATAGATTCTTTACAGAGTGGTTAAGTAGTAAGTTTATGGACCGAGGTGTTTATAATTCTTTTTTAGAACATTTGGTAGTTGGATCCGTATCTCTTTTTGTACAAGCGTTAAGTTTGTTTTTACGCCAAAGTGCTAGTTGTTTTGACACACAATTTTCTAGAAAATCAGAAGGATTTTACCATGGTTTTGTCTTGGCAATGTTGGCTAGTTTGGGTAGAACCCACTATGTAAAATCCAATCGAGAAAGTGGTTTAGGTCGTTATGATCTTTTATTAATCCCTAAAAAAGAAGGTACAAAAGCGTTATTGTTAGAATTTAAGCAGGTACGTAAAGAAGAAGAATTGGAAAGCGCAGCTAGCCTTGCTTTATCGCAAATACAAACACAAGCCTATCATACTGAAATATTACAATATCCACATGTAAAAGAAGTAGTAGAATGCGGTATTGCTTTTTCAGGTAAATCGGTTTTAGCAGCTTATGCTACTTATAATTTAATGCGTAAGCAATCTGGTGCTATTCTGTTAACGAATAAATATGGGCAGGAAGATGAGTAGCATGTATTGCTAATTTTTACCACTGCTTTAAACAAGTACTTATTTTTTTCGTTTAGGGCCTAAATAATGTGCAACCATCATAGCTATTCCATTGGCGATCATAGCTATAAAAGCACCATTCATATCTGTAGCTGGCTCAATCCACTTATTCCAAGCTAAAATAGTCAATACTCCTGTAGCCATACCAATCAAAGCAGTATGGGAACCACGCCTAAAACCTAAAACAGCTAAGATAAAAGGCGCCGTTGCGATAGGTATAAAGCAATCAAAACGCAATTTTAGTAAAAAAAATAGATCGCTGCAATAAAAAATTAGTACTGTTGTAATGATGCCTATCAAGAAAGCAGTTGCTTTGGCCAATCGAAGTTGGCGATCATACGGAACTGATTTTGTTTCCATTACACTGTTTACTATATCGTTACTAAACATAACCGAACAGCTGTTTAAGTAAGTATCAGCTGTAGACATAGCCATAGCCACCAAACTCATGATTACAAACCCTTTACAGATGGGCGAAATATGGGCCATTATGTAACCCCAAACCTCTGTAACTGATAGATTTGGTGCAGCTACAAAAGTATATAAGCCCAGTAATATTATAAAAAAAGTTACAAACAAACTTAATAAGCTAGTAAAGAAAAAAACCATACCGGCTTGAAAGCAATCAGCAGACATATAAATTTTTTGTATAATCGGGGGATTTATACTCGATACCAGGCTAGCTAGAAAAAGTGTAAAAATAGCCAATTGTTTGGATTCACATTCAAACAATTTATCGAGTTGAAAATTTTCTTGCGTTGCTAAAAAAGAGCATATTTCAGGTTTGCCAGTTGCCTCAAAAATCGAAAAAGCTAGAAAAGGGATAATCAAAAAAAAGACAAAGGTTTGTGCTACATCTGTAAAAGTAATGATGCGAATACCCCCAATTCGGGCATAGACAAACAGAATTAAGATCACAAAAGTAGTGACGATGCTCGGATGTACCGAACCTATACACATACTGATGGATCGAGACATTACATTAATTTGAATGGCAATAGTAGCAATCGAAAAACAAATGTTCGATAAACTCATAATCATTCTAGGGTATTTACCGTAGACCCGGCCTATACTCTCTGACATAGATAGGTTGCGCATGAATGGCGTCATACGTAGCGCCAACCAACTAATCATCCAGTATGGTAAAAAACTGGTCAGCAATATAAAAAAGACCCAAGAAAGTCCAAAATTATGGATCTGTTCTACGGCAACCATTAGCCTTCCTCCTCCATAGATCAGCGCCAATAGCGTACCTGTTAAAGGAGCTGTATGCAATTCTTGATCTCCTAAAACATATTCCCGAAATGAAGTTGAGATTCTGGTAAAGCAAATCCCAATACCCAGGGTTAAGAGCAAAAAAGCCATTACCATCAGAAGAGAAGTATTAAAAAGACCCATAGACCTAAATAAAATAACTGGATTTGAACCATACCCTATACAATATGGATAAAGTAATATATAGGCGAGATAACATTTTTATGTTTATAATCAACATAAATTGTATAAAACGATTAGAGGTTTGATCATATAAATGATTTTCTGTTGTCTACATTTCATAAGACCCATTCAAATGGCAATTCTAAGAAATTTTTATAATAAAATCAAGGGGTTTTACCTGTTTTTAGAAAGCTCCATTTTGAATAGAGCGGCTCCATTTTTTTAGGCGTATGCTTCTTCATATCCGGAATCGTAGCATGGCTCTATGAGTTGTATCAACTGCTGCATTTCTTCTGCTTGCTTGATCATTTCTTTTACTTCCTCTATTATTTTTTCTACTTGCTTGATTATTTCTTTTGCTTCCTTAATCATTTTTTCTGCTTCTGGTCGTATTTCTTTTTCTAACCTGCTGGCTAAGTCTTGTATACCATTTACTTTTTGTATCAGTCTGCTTAATGATTCTTGATTGGCTATTAGAGGTGCTATATTAGGTCTTAAATCGTTATTATTAATAATTAAGTTTTCCAAATCTTCTTCTATTTGGTCTAACTTCTCTAATTTTTCTAATGATTGATTTGCTTTTGTTAGTCTATCTTTTAAATTTAATGCGCTATCTTTTAACTTGGTGATATTATTTAATTGCTTTGCCTGCATCTCCTTTACTTGCATGGCATTTTTAGTCAATAATTCTTTTGGATTGTAATCTGTAGGTTGTAATTTTAGCATATATTCTATGTACTCCAAGGAATCTATCAATAAGAAGGCCTGTTGGTAGAATGCATCTAATGATAAACTTAATGATAGATACTTAGGTATATTCTTGTTTTGGTCGTATACAGTTGTTGCTAATTTTTCTATTGCTATGGTAGCTTGAGTGATATCTTTAGTAAATGCTTTGTTGTCTAACTGCTCATATCCTTCTGTTCCTGCTTCTAAATTTGAAATGTGCGTTAACGCTGATTCGATTTCTTGGCTTGATAATGGCGTTATTGTATTTTGTAATGTATCGTCTAATAATTGCCTGATTGTTTTTTGTAATGCATCGTTTGATAGACAAACTGTTTTGCGCTTCATTATCTCTATTACTTCTTTTTGTAGGGTTATGAATGTTTTTATATAGTTTGATGTGTTCGAACAAAGAGATCTTGTATAAGTCGCGTCTGTGTCGGGCTGCCTTTGTTCTGTTTCCTTCGTTGATTCCTGATTGGCGTTGGCAGCAATAGAATGATCCTGAGCAGGTGCATTATTACCCTTAGGTTGAGCCAAAGCATCTAATAGCTGATCGTTTTTTAAGGATGATCTTTCTGATTCAGCATCAGGTCCTATGCCGCTGTCTATTGATGATTGTCTTGATAGAGCGCTGGAATGATAAAACTGATGAATAGTGTCATTGTTTCTTTTATAAAGAGGATTAGGATCTGTTATATTGTTGTAGCTGCCCAGACCATTGATACCTTTAGTAGGTTGCTGTGCAAGTTTCTTTTCTGTGTTTTGTCTAGAATTATTCAATGGCCTGATTGCTTGATGCTTATGGGTTGTGTTGGGCCGTTCTTTATTGTTTTTTGAACGACACGTGAACCCTACAGCGCATAGCAGACAAGCGGGACATGCTATAATAAAAAAAAGGGTAGATAGAAGCTTTTGAAGAGAGAAACGGGTGGGCATCGCCAGAGCTATATTGGTCTTATTACAGTTTGAATCGCCCCTATAGGGGGGGGTATGGTCAGAGGTACTATGGGTATTATATTCCATTTTAGTGAAGTTTTAAACTTACAAAAACAAGGCCATACTTGTTCTTAAATCATATATTTTTTTACTTAGAATTCCAAATTTTTGCAATTCTGTAACTATAATCTACTGGGTTTTAGGCTTAAAAGTATAACTGTAAAGAATTGATTGAAAAGTCATTATGGTGTAAAAAGCCATTGCTTATGTGGAGCGCATAAGCGGAAGGGAATGACGCGTTATCCGTTATCTAGTGCAGCCTCTACTGCTTCTATTACCTTTGGGGCTAGCGGGTCTGTTGTAGAGGAAAACCATGTAATGAGTTGGCCATCTTTTCCTATCAAATACTTATGAAAGTTCCATTTTGGACGACCTAATAAAGAGACTTGTGTAGCCGCCCATGCATAAAATGGATGAATGGCTTTGCCACGAACAGCGGTTAGCTGCGTAATAGGAAAGCTTACTACACTACATTTGTTTTGTACAGCAGCTGCGATATCAGCAGGTAGATCGGATTCTTGCTTGCCAAAGCTTTGAGAGGATACACCCAACACGGTAAAGCCCTTGGCGTGATAACGATCGTGTAGCTTTTGTAGTGCCTCAAACTGCCGGGCAAAGCCACAGCGTGAGGCAGTGTTGACGACTAAAACAACTTGAGGTACGCCATTACAAAGATGAAAGGTAGTGCCATCTAATAAGGTAAAAGAAAAATTTTTAGGGCTGTTCATATGCATATTAATCTTTTATGTTCAATTTTTGTGCAATACTGTTTATATACGTCTGTATAGATGCCAAAAAATTGGTTTAAAAATGTCTTCTTTAAATTTAAGCTTTAAATATTAAAATGCAAAACGAAATAACCAATAGATCAGCTATAAATCATTAAGTAGATAGATAAAAATCTATAGCGTGCTCGTTGAGTAGCTCAAATAGTGCATTGTTGAGTGCGACACGGTATTGGGTAGAGAGGGTGGGAATGGTGATTTGGTCTTCATCATCTATAATGGATAGCTTTACAAAAAATTTGCCTGGATGCTGTTTGATAGAAGCTTCTAATGCATCAACCAATGATGGGTTGATATGGTGTTGTTTGAGTGTTAAATGGATGCCTTTGGCCATTCTTTCCCGCATCTCTTCTAGGAGATGAATGGTTTGGGGCTTAAAGGTTTGTGTTTCTTGCTTGCCATAGCGTGGGGCTACATGGCCTGTTAGGAAGAGGAGTTTACCGGCTTCTAATAGATGTTTGTGTTTTAAATAGTCTTCCCCAAAAAGCGCAAAATTAAATGAACCATGGTAATCATCTAATGTGAGCAATGCAAAGGCATTGCCTTTGCCATTTTGTTTAATGGTAGCATCCGTAAGTATACCGGCTATGGTTACTGCTTTGCGACTGGTAGCTAATATATTTTGTGTGGTTACATTGCAGAAGCTTGCTATATCTATTTTAAATGGATCCAATGGATGGCCAGAGATATAAAAGCCGACCAACTCCTTCTCGATACGCAATTGTTCCAATGGTTCATAAGGTGCACAGTCAACGGGTTCTGGCTTTTTAATTTGGCTATAGCCACTGGCTGCAAAGAGCGATTGAAGGGCCTCCATCCGCTCTTTTTGGATGCGGTTGCGGTATTGGATTACTTTTTCTATAAAGCTGCTGCCGGCTGCTTCATAGACATATTGTCTTCTGTGTACCCCTTTAAAGGTATCAAAGGCACCCGATAAGGCAAGCGACTCCATGGTTTTTTTATTGACGCTTTTCAGTTGGATGGACTCGATAAAATCAAAAATATCCTCAAAAGCGCCTTTCTGCGCCCTTGCTGCTATAATGGCGGTAACGGCTGCTTCACCCGCTCCTTTAATGGCGCCTAATCCAAATCTGATTTCTTTATGAAGACCGGCACTAAAATTGACTTGACTTTTATTGATATCGGGCCCTAATACAGAGAGTCCTTGCTGGCGGCTTTCTTCCATAAAGAAAGCAATTTTTTCAATATCGCCTTGGTTGTGGGTTAATACAGCGGCCATATATTCGGTAGGATAATGGGCTTTTAAATAAGCGGTTTGGTAGGCAATCAGGGAATAGGCTGCTGCATGGGAACGGTTGAAACCATATTGGGCAAATTTTTCCATGATTTCAAAGACGGCTAATGCTTTTTCTTTAGGGATCTGATGTTTTTGGGCGGCGCCTGTTACAAAGATATCGCGTTGCCTAGCCATTTCTGCTGCATTTTTTTTACCCATGGCTTTACGGAGTAAATCGGCACCACCTAGGGTATAGCCTGCCATGCGTTGTGCGGTTTGTATGATCTGTTCTTGGTAAATCATAATGCCATAGGTGGGCTTTAGAATGGATTCTAAAAGGGGATGGGGGTATTCAATGGCTTCTTTGCCATGTTTGCGGGCAATAAAATTAGGAATAAACTGCATGGGGCCTGGCCTATAGAGGGCATTCATGGCAATCAGCTCTTCCATAGTGGTGGGTTGCAGTTTCATCAGCCATTGGCGCATGCCTTCTGATTCAAATTGGAAGGTGCCTTTGGTATTACCGGATTGGTATAGTTGAAAGGCAATAGGGTCGTCTAATGGTATCTCATCTATATTTATGGAAACGTTTCTGTTTTGCTGGATCAATAGCAGCGCATCTTTAATGATACTCAGTGTCTTGAGCCCTAAAAAGTCCATTTTTAACATGCCGGTCCCTTCTAATACTGATCCGTCATATTGGGTAACCAATAGGTCTGAATTTTTATCTGTTTTTACGGGGATGTATTCTACAATATCGTCGGGGGCAATGATGATGCCTGCTGCGTGGATACCTGTATGGCGCACCAGTCCTTCTAATCTTTCAGCTAAATCGAGCACTTTACCTTCTGGCGTAGTAAGGGCTTTTTTGATTTCAGCGAGTTCTTTTACTTCCTCAAAGGCTTCTGATAAGGTAATGCCTAATTTGTCTGGTATCAACTTGGTCATATAGTTGGCTCGCGCCAAAGGCACACCCAAGACACGTGCTACATCGCGTATGGCCGACTTAGCGGCCATGCTACCAAAGGTAATAATCGAGGCTACTTGGTTTTTACCATATTTTTGAATCACATAATCAATTACTTTTTTACGACCTTCATCGTCAAAGTCTACATCTATATCGGGCATAGAGACCCGTTCTGGATTTAAAAAGCGTTCAAAAAGGAGATTGTAGCGCAGGGGGTCTATTTTGGTGATGCCTATACAGAAGGCAACGAGTGAGCCTGCTACGGAGCCTCTTCCTGGCCCTACGATGACGTCTAGGGTTACCGCGGCCTGAATAAAGTCTTGTACAATTAAAAAATAGCCGGCAAAACCGGTTTGGGCAATAATGGCTAGTTCATAGTTGAGTCTGCTTTCTACTTCTTCAGAAATGGTTCCATACTTAACACGGGCGCCGGAAAAGGCCAAATGGGTGAGGTAGCGGTTGGGATCTGAAAATCCACTGGGCAGTTGAAAAATAGGCAGTAGTACATCACGGGTCAAGGAGGGGGTTTCTATTTTTTCTATCAATGTCTGGGTATTGGTAATTGCCGCTGGGACATCTGAAAAAAGCTGCGCCATCTCTACTGGCGACTTTAAAAAGAATTGATCGTTGCTAAAACGCATTCGATTGGGATCGTTGTAGTCTTTCCCGGTCTGTAAGCAGAGCAATACATCTTGGGCAAGGCTGTCTTGTTGCGCAATGTAGTGGACATCATTGGTAGCGATGACTTTTACATTATATTTTTCAGCCCAGCGGAGCAATAGGGCATTGCAGATTTCTTGTTCTTTGATGCCATGTCTTTGCAGTTCTATGTAGTAGTCTTCACCAAATAGCTCCAACCATTCTACAAAAATCTTTTCAGCAGCTGCTTCACCATGGCGTATAATGGTTTTAGGAATTTCTGCACCCAGGCAACAGGTAGTGGCGATGAGGCCTTCTTTATATTGTTTGAGTAAAGCTTTATCGATGCGGGGTTTGTAATAATAGCCTTCTAAAAAACCTAGCGAACATAATTTGGTAATGTTTTGATAGCCTATGGCATTTTTGGCCAACAACAACTGATGGTAACGGGTTTTATCTTTATGGTCATGCCGATCAGCTGCCATATAGAACTCGCAGCCTATAATGGGTTTTACTCCTTCTTTAGCGGCTGTAGCTACAAATTGGGGCACGCCAAACATATTGCCATGGTCTGTAATGGCTAATGCATTCATTCCCAACTGTTTATTGGCTGCTACCAAACGTGCTACTTTGGCGGCTCCATCCAATAGGGAGTATTCTGTATGGCAATGTAAATGGCAAAAGTGATGCATGGTTAAAGGATATGATCTATGGGCCCTAAGGGCTAATTTGTTATATAAGTTCCTGGATATGCGCTTTCGACAAACCAGTAAGGTGGATGACCTCTTTGGATCCCTCTTCTTTTGCTTGTTTTTGCAATTTTTCTATTGTATTGGCTTCTATTCTCCACCATTTTAAGCGGTCTTCATAGTAGATTCTTTCCTCATCGGTAAGGTACATTGTCTCTAAAACATGCAAAGCCTTCTTGAGGCTGCTGTTCGCCAATGGTTGGGGTAAGTTGTCTTTATGGAGTAAGTCGTGACGGGTAAGAAAAGCAGTCCAAATGTCTAAAGAGGTTTTTATCTTTGTCAATAAGGTGTTGAGATTTTCATTGGGATCATTACTGAACTTAGAAAGTTCTATGGTATGCAATTCTAAATTGGTAAAGTAGGGCAGACCGTTTTCTTCTTCTGTGATATGGAATGTATTATGATACTTCTTGCTATCTGCGATAGACATAAAGTGAAGGATATGAATGGCTATGGCTTTATGTAGGGTAGAGTAGGGTTGGGAAGCTTTTAATTTATCGGCATAGCGCTTGGCCCAATGATATAAGGCAGGCTTGTCATAATCTGCATGATCGATGATTTGGATTTCTATATTAAATTTTTTACCTGTTTCACCTATTGCTTTTATATCTAGTATAGATAGGTTATCATTTATAAAATTTTTTGGGTTATAGGGGTTGGGTAGGGTAACCTCTACGACTTGATCTTCTGGCGCAACGGTAGCATTTATTAAGGCAATCAGGAGATCCTTATTTTCTTCTATACCAAATATTTTTTTGAAGACTAAGTTTATTTTTGGGGTACTCTTTTCCATAGCGTATATTTTTTGATGATATAGGACTCGACATACAAGATACATCGTTTTTATGGAATTTGGTTTAGCTGCTCTTTGCCCGTGTTCTGCCAATGGCGTCAACTTAAGGAAACGCTATGCTAGCTCAGAGATGCAAATGGATTGTTTGTATACTCCAGTGCCGCTGTAAAATAGAAAAAACACGTCTTTTCATTGTAGCTATGCTACAAAACAAGAAAACCCCCGTCCATTGTAAAAAGGGGTAGGCGTATCATCCTATTTATCAGGCAAAAAATTCAATATAAATGCTTTAAGTTGACGCTATTGCGTGTTCTGCCGTCCGCCGATAAAGCATGAGGCACGCAGTAGTTTGCTTAGGGCTTATATTTGCCATAGTATTAACCCTCAATACCCTTAAAAGGTATGGCTTTTATTGTTTTTTTTTAGAAGTATTAGTCTCTTTCAGTTGATTGTTGATTCTTGTTTTGATTGTACTTAATGCGTTATCTACATTCGATACATTTTTAATGTTATTAAGTTCAGTTAAAAGTTTATTTCTCTTAGTATTTTGGTCACTTTTGGGATCTTGTAAAACAGATTCTATAGACTTGAGCTGTTCAATATCTATACCATTAACAAACGTGCTAATAGCTTTAATTACATTCTTATACTGTTTCTTGTTGTATGCTAATAGGTTTTGTAAACTATTTTTTATTTCTTCTTTTTCTTTTACTACTGAGTCAGGGCTCTGGTCAGTATCATTTTGATTAGTTGTGCTATTGTCATTGTCATTATTTTTACTTGAAGCAACCTCTATTACAGGAGATGAGCTAGCTGATATTGTTTCAGGATTTTTTACATTTTCTGCATAATTTGCATTATTATTATCTTGATTTTCTTCAGAAAATGCCCCCGGCCTTCCTTCTTCAGAACCTCCTTTATCACTTTGATCAGAACCCTTCCCAGCTTCCCCCGACTTTCTTTCAGAACCCTCTCCAACACTTGTACTAGCACCTTTCCTAGGTCCCTCCACCTTTCCTTCAGGACCTTTTCCACCACTTGCACTAGAACTCTCCTCAGCTACCCCCGAGCCTTCTTCAGAACCTCCTTTATCACTTGTATCAGAACTCTTCTCAGGCTCCCCAGACCCTCCTTTAGAATCTGTTTTACCACCACTTGAATTAGGATTCTTCCCATCTACCCCCGGCTCTTTTTTACCAGCTGACTTATCACTTCTTTTTAGCTCTTCTTCCTCAATTGAGTGGATGGCATCGTAGAATATAGGCAAGGCATTATCCATTAATGGCCTTGAGGCTGTTATCACTTCTTTCCATAAAGTTGTCGCTTGCTCGAGAAGAGGCTGTAATGCTGTCTGATCTTGAGCAGAAAGTTTCTGAAACTTTTCTCGGTGGTTAGTTAACTGAGCCAACTCGTTTTCGTTCTTTTGCTTCACCCTATTAAACTGAGGATTTATAAGCTTTAGTTGAACATCTTTAAGATACCCTTGATATACTGTATAAAGCTCCTGAATTGTCTTTATATTTTGCTGACCACCTGCTTTTTCAGATTTGGGGTTTTTCTTACCGAAAGCTTTTTCTAGCTTAGAATAAGCTTCTTTTGCTTCCGATTCCTTTTTAAGGCAATCAGATAACTCTTGAAGTTCCTTAGAAGATAGCTTAAAAAGTTTCTCCTGAAACGCCGTATCGAACTTGCTTTTAATAAATGCTTCAGGTACATGTGGGAATGCTTTAGCAGATTTATCCTTACAGTAGCTTTCTAGTATACCTGTTATAAGTTTTTGTTTGCGCGCTCCATCAGACTTTTCCATACCTTTTGGTATGGTTACAGGTCCAATAATATTTAGCAATGATCTAGATGTAGAATCCTTTTTGCCCCCCGAGCAGCATGTCATAGATACACCCACTAAACTAAATAAAACAATTGTTTTACAGATACTTTTTATATGATTCATAATTAATAGCATTAAGATGCGTTTACTTAAAATAGTATATAAACTGTATTAAAACGGGTGAAAGACGGGATTCGAACCCGCGACCCTTGGTACCACAAACCAATGCTCTAACCAGCTGAGCTACATTCACCATATACAACTAGCCTTATATAGCCATTCGGCTAATGGACCTCTTTGAAAACCTTTTTCTGATACCCATTTTGGCGCTAAATTTTGTCTATACTCCTCAAATATAGCTAGTATTTTGCGGTGCTCGACTGCGTTTCTCTTAAAAGGTGTGCCCCACAAATAGGCTCTCAAAGAGGTCTAATAAAGAACCAGATTCCCAAATTTAAACAAAAAAATAAAAATTTCAAAAAATAGGCGTTATCCTAGGGTAGGATCTCTTTATTGTTATGCTGATGCAGAGTCAGCCATAATGAGCATAGCCACAAAAGCCAATAGCGCTATATAACAGGCAGGCGCTATGGGGCTATTATAGCTATAAAAAAGGTAGAAACAGATCGCCGCAGCAGGCTTTCCAAACAAACTGCTGCCCAAGACTGTAGCGAATCCTATTGTGGCATAAGGTGTTGCGCTAGCTACTTGCTCTTTGGCCCAAATCGTTAAAAAGCAGCTAAAGACTACGCCCCAAAAGATCAGCCAACAACGTACAACGGTTACATAAGCCATAGAGGCCTCTGGTAATCCGGCAAAAAGAGGAATAATCGATAAAGCAACCAAGCCACTGGCTATGGCCATAAGGTTGTTGTGATCATAGTTGTGTGCCACTTTAGCGATCCAACCAATTAATATGATATCTAATACCATAAAAATAGGAAGGTATTGCATCATAGTGGAATAGCTAATCGTGGTGACCATGGGCACAAAACTATTCATAAATAGAAAAGGAATCGTATAAGCAACGTAACCAAATCCAGCCACTATAGCGATGCGCATAATAGGCTGACGTGCTTGCCAAAGTTGTAGATATAGGTTTTTTTTTTGTTCCATAGGGTGGCAACATGTTTCCATATCTGTTGTCCTAAATCTACAGCGCACATTCAATAGCGTTACTAGCGCTGCGATTAAAAAGGGCAAACGCCAGTAGGGTAGGGGGTCTTTGATCCATGCCAGACAGCTGCCTACTGCTCCAGCAGATAAAATACCCACCATAGTAGAGGCTTCATACCATGCGGAAAGTTTTTTAGCCCGTTTCATCGTCAGCTCTTTCAGCAGGTAGATTTTAGCAATGTTTCCTTCTCCTGCTGCACATGACTCTGCACAGGTTCTAGCCATCAGCAACCAGACGATACTCCATATCGATCCCTCTGGATAGACTGGTAAGCAGCCCATAACCATTAAACTGATGCCTATACCCAAAAGCGTATGGCGCAATACAATACTTTCTGCTCTGTTTTGGGCCATTTTGCTAAAAACAAGCAATCCAACTGGCTTGGCTACAAAGGAAATGAGCAAAGGACTATACCCCCCTATCAACTGGACTACTAGCGCTTTTTTCGGGAAAAAAAGCGGTGCAATAATCGGAACCAAATAACCATATAAAGCATTGTCAAAATGCATTAGGGCATTGGCGATTACTATGGATAGTTGTGGTTTGGATATAAATTTTTGCTTCATCTATGATAGGATCAGATTTTCTTTATCACGTAAAAATAATGAATCATTTAAAATATGCCCATTCATTTGACGTTTGACGCTATTGGCTCATAAGCTACCTTTATATATTAGCTGATACACTTAATCCTACTTACTGCTGACGCTTATATAGCGCTTTCATCATGTAATATAGTCCTTCAGATCTATTGATCTATCTTTCTTTTTAAGGAAATTGAAGAAGTCATCTTTGATCGCATCAGATCCTGAACAAACTACAAGTGGCAAAAGAACGTGAATGGTTTGCAAGTAAGATGTGAAGTTCGAGTAGAAATCAGAGTAAAATGTATCTTGATCAATGGTATTAAAATATTTCAATAATAATATTTTTAGGTAAGTCATCTCTTCATTGTAGTGCGGATAGACTTCTTTGTTAAAGGATTGCTCAAAATGCGTTAATCTTTCATATAATTTTTTTTTGTCTAGTTTGCTTTGCAATAGACTGTCTATGACCTCCGAGATCATCTTGAGACACTTTTGCTTGTATGCTTCAGGAATTTTTCTGAAACTTTTATGGATTAGAAACAAACCTTCCGGATCTTTTCTAAATATTTCTTCCTCATTTCCAAAAACTTGTTTGCCCTGCTGCCAAATTTCTTGTGCTTTTTTAGCAGCTGGCTTCCCCTCCGGCCCAAGGAAAGGTAGCTTATCATGCTGGAGAATATAGTTATAAAGATCTGAAATTAGTATGCCAATATTACCGATATCTTCAAAATCAAGTACTAAGCTAGTATAATATCCTTCCCAGCGTTTACGGTTTATTTTGTTAAAGGAATATTCTTTTGCGTGTTGATCTGCATATTCATCTGCCTTGCGCATGTATGCATCCATGAGCTGCTCTGTCTTATTTGTTCTTTCATGATCCATAACTGGCTCCTGTTTACTGGTACTTGGATGATCCATATCCATATTATAGACCGTAAGCTTACCTAACCCACTACACGATGCCACCAGTGGCAATAAAAACAGCATATGCATGACCATGATCTAGACCTAATTTTAGATGAATTAAACTATTGAATTATATAATAATATAAATAAATAATAGGATTATATTAAATAAATTTGTAAAAAGCAAATAAATTGGGTAGTTACTCAGGAAAGGGTTGATAGGCTATTTTTTTTGCTTCATAAAGCAGTAAGGAAAGGAATGGTAGATGCTAAATGGAAAGGGCTTGAGTGGTTATAATGGATAGAGGTTCAACGGTGTTTATTTGCTTTTTATTAAAAAATTTCCGATCCTAGCACTTGATGCGTTGAAAAAGCATTCTCCAAACCTATATGAAGAAAATAATGATGGCCACACTGTTATGGATGTAGTAGTAACATTGCATTCAGATGAAGTCCCGATAAAAAACAGTTCGTTGCATTATTTTACTGTGTGCCAAATTTTTTATCAACCGAAACCAGAGCGCCGGAAACCAAAACGCGGCTATAAAAAGATAGCCATACGAACGGCTTATTTAGGTCTATCAGCTCGGGGTATAACTACAAAAAAGCAGCTCAATACAAATCATCTAAAAGAAAACCTAGTACCTAGATCCGTTTCTTGTACCTCAACTGCCCATGGCACCTCTGCCAACGTTTGGTAGATTACATCAGCAATCGTAGCCATGCCTTTGTTTTGCCCTGGAAGAGGCGCCATCACATAGAGCTGCGCTTCTGCCCTTGTAAAAGCCACATAAAGTAGGTTCAGGTTATCTAGATAGATTTGCATCTGCTCTAGGTAATAGTCTTGTGCATAATCCGTTTCTTTTAAATCTGTGCCATAGCTCACTGGCCATATCGGAAAAAAATCAGGCTGTGGATGATTGACACTCCATAATATCGGTCCATTTGGATGGTCCAAACCCCAGCTGCAGAAAGGCATAACCACCACTTTAAATGCGAGCCCCTTAGACTGGTGGATGGTCATTACCCTAGTCCTATTTTCATCCTGGCTGGTGGGCAGCTTTATCGTTCGACCTCTTTTTTCCCACCAAGCTAAAAATGCCTCTATAGAAGCAGCTTCTGTAAGCGAAAAATTTAAAACCATGCTTTGAAAAAAAGCCAATACATCCCCAAAACCATGAGGTGGTCTAAACAAACAATTGATCAGCAGCGCTACACAGCTATAAACAGATAGATTTTTTAAAAAGTCTTTTTGTGCCCAAAAAGATCGAGGCAATAACCTTTCCATACCATTTGAACCCTCTACTGCTTGGCGAAATCTATCATGGTGCCCCATACCTGAATCCTTTCCCATACAACTACAATAGGCCTCTATCCAGGCGACCCTGTTTATCAAATCATCTTCATCGTTAAGATAATACAATGCATGTATCAATACTTTTATCGCTATATGGTTCCATAAAGCATAGGCATGATCCGATTGTACCTTATATGGACCAGTAGTATGGTTAAACAAACCCGTCAGCAAGGTCGCTTCACTATTGTTCCGAACCAATAGAACAATATCTCTTGCTGGAACGCCCTCTTTTTGCAACTTTTCTAGCAACGCTACCAATGCTTTTTGCGCTTGCGTTTGCCAAGCCACTGGATGACCCTCTGTTGGTTCAGGTTTCAGCAAAAGAAGTTCTACATAGCCCCCTTTGTGCGCCTCTGCTTTTTGCGCTACCTCATCATACACCTGTCGCATTTGGGCCAACTCGTAGGGCAATGGATCAATAGAAGGAAAAGTTGATTCAAGGTAATCAACCAACTGGCTTGCGGCTTTTTTAAAGAAATGATTATTAAATAATACAATCGCCTTTTGGCTGCGTCTATTGCTAGTTAAACTGTAAAGGCTACTTTCTTTATATTCCGCTTCTACCTGGTGGTTTAAAATTTTCCAATTGCTGCCCCGCCAACGGTAAATAGATTGTTTCACATCGCCTACTAATACACTCGTATAGCCTTGTGCCAAACTGTTGTGCAACAATGGCTTGATGTTCATCCATTGGAAAAGAGAAAGATCTTGAAACTCATCTATAAGAAAATGATGAAATTGATTGCCTATTTTTTCATATAAGAAAGGGATATCATTCTGCTGAATGGTTTGGTAGAGCAAGGCAGAAATATCTGACATAAATAAAAGATTGTGTTTCGCTCTATACGCTTCTAGCCCTATCAGTAAGGCCCCTATCATACCAAAAGCATAGGTAAAACGAGTCCCTACTACTCCGGTTCTATAGGCTAAGCCTTCTTCTGCATATAAGGTGATGGCTTCCATAAGTAAAGGATGAAGTGCGTGCTTTACTACACTAGCAATATGTGCGGCTTCATTGGTTTTGGACCTACTGTACCAACTTTTTAGTTCATTGCTTCCTATAAGCGCACGTTTGGTGGGTTGGAAGCCCTTTTTACTGGCTAATTTTAAAAAATAACCTATTACCCCTTTGGTACCATAGCTAAAATCTTCTGGTGTAAAGCCTTCTTGTTTGAGCAGGTTTAGCGCATTTTGACCTATCTTTTGCATCTTGTGTTCAAAGGCATGCAACGATTTTTGTGTGGCCAATAGAGCCCCAGACCATATTTCTTGCTGCTGAAAAGCAGTTAATAATCTTTTTTCATGTATCTTAAATGACGCATCAAAAAGGGCTTTGCCCAGTTCCTGAATGTTGCTTTTAACATTCCAGCTTTTACCAGCTACTAGTTTGGTTAATGCAAAGTCCACGATCCATTTTTGTAGAAATGGGTCATCTAAGTTACATAGCGCTTCTATCGTTTCTTGTAAAGCGAGTGGCTCATCCATCTCGATGGAAAAATGGTCCGGCAGCCCAAGTGATTGGGCAAAGGATTGAATGATCTTATAGAAGAAACTATCAATGGTGGTCACTGAAAAATCACCATACTGATAGACCATCATCGATAATACTTCTTTGCTGCGCAGCTGCAGTTGAGTGGGCGTCCATCCTGTTTGGCATAGCCTTTCTTGTAGCACCTTTTCTTCTCCAATAGATAGGCGATATAGGTAGGCTAGAATCCGTTCCTTCATCTCTTGGGTTGCGCGATTGGTAAAGGTTACCGCTAGGATATGCTTAAAAGCATCTGGATAACGTAGGGCCCATTCAATATAATGGGTGACCAATGTGTGGGTTTTTCCAGAACCTGCAGAGGCACGATAGATGAGCAATTGGGCCATAAGATGCGTTGGGTTTGTATCCTACTACTTGTGCAGTAGATCATTGTTTATCCACTGGCATGGTGTAGGGTGGTAGATGAAATGTTAAGCGCATAGGCTAATTTACATGAAAAACTATACTCCAATAGTCTATTTTTAAAATCGTAATAGGGTCTAATCAGTGCTTGAATCGTTATACCTGGGTAGGGCGTCCAATCTTTATATATAGATACAAATAAAAGACTTCTTATGCCTTCATAGTAAACGGCTTTATGATCCTCTATACGAATGGATTGGTAAAGCGGATAGCCCATATTTTCAGAAGAAAAATTATGCGCATACCAATAACTCAGCGATAGACCCAGCAAAGGCATCAACCAATTAATGGTATGGAAGTGCGCCCATCCTTTTTGAAAAGGTCGCTCTATTGTTTTAACATACCTGTTTAATAATAGGTAACTGGCGCCATCAATTGGTCCGCCCAAACTATCAGGAAAGCGTAAGGCAAGGCCAGTTGCACCACACCATAAGGTATAATCTTTTACCACTATACCTTGCCCACCTAGGTGGTAAACCGCTAGTTGAAGGGGTATAGTGCAGTTTATGCTTTTATTAGCACCTTCTGGGCAGTATGCTCCGTCTAGATGCAAGGTAAAGGTTTCGGGTTTGTTCTCTTTTTTGGATAGCAAAGTGAGCCAATTGAGCCAACCCGATAGATGGCTTTTATTTTTTACTAGCTTAAAGTGACCCCCCTCCATAAAAGGTTTATGCGCTACGTAGAGCGGTTCTAGTAGGGTAGGGGGATGCTCTGTAAAAATACCTGCCACAAATGTGGTTGTGTGGTCACTATAATAGATGGATAGCGCAGGTCTAATGCCCGCCCATGGTTGGATGTCTCCAAAATGCTTCTCCCAAATGAGCCCCAAGTTCAGACCCATCCCTTGGGCTATGGAAAGGGTTAAATTGGGTAAAAAATGAAACCCAAAAATGGTTTCCCCTTCCATGATTTTATTGAAATACTCCCTGTTGTCTATAAAACCTTGTCCACGTATGGTGCACACCAGCTTGGTAGATCGCTTACTGGGTAGTATAGATAGGTCTTGATTACTACTATATCCCAAAAGGGGAAAAAAACAAAAAAGCAGCCATAACCTTACTTCCTTACGCCCCAGCATCTATTGAACGGGATCCATCACTTCGAGGAGAGTAGGCTTTTGTAAACGGCAAAATGCTCCTCGTTGTATTGGTCATCGTTTTGCACCCAAGGCAATTCTTTTTCATTGAATAAATCTTCAAATTCAATTGCATCAAGTGTTTCTCCACGCAATACCAAATCGGAATAGTGCATTGCTAGCTCAATGATGTTACGGAAACCACCACGGGTTAACCACAGTGCATCTTCCTCGGAAATCCCTACCTTTGCTAATTTTTCTGCTAGAAAAGGAAAATTGTGCGAGAAGGTATTGTTATAGACGGTAAAAACAAGCTTGGCTTTTGTAAAAAGCGGATGGCCGCGATAAAGCTTCTTCCAAAAAATAGGTATAAGTGCTGTGATCCAATCATGGCAATGTACAATATCTGCTTCCCACTCTAATTTTTTAAGCGTTTCAATTACACCTGTGCAGAAAAAAATCATGCGCAAGTCATTATCCTCAAAAAAATTATTATTATGATCCTCAAAAACTGACCTTCTGCTCCCAAATAGATCATTGTTATCTACGAAATAAACTTGCAGCCGTGTACTGGGTATTGTACTGACCTTTACAGAAATGGAATGGTCTACATCATTTATGGAAAGGCTAGATCCGGATAAACGCAGCACTTCATGCAGCCTATTCATACGGTCATTAATGGTACCAAACTTAGGTACTATAATCCGTACGTCAATCTGTTTGGTTTGCATGGCTTCAGGTAGCTTGCGCACACAGTCTGACACAAGAGAAGTCTCCAAAAAAGGCGATATCTCACTTGCAACATATAATATCCTTTGTAAAGACAGCATAAAGATACTTTTGAATGGTTGTATTAAAACAGGCATCTTAGTAAACAGGCCTTAAATTTAATTATTTTTTTTGATTTTTCAAAGAACTTATGTGCAGTATTTTTTGTAATGGATTGTATGGTATGACCATTTTCTTTATAGGCCATCCTTTTTCTATGATTTTTATGCATTACTTTGCGTAGAACCATCTATATTATTCCTATCATGTTTTTTAACGATATTTAGTAGCCTATACAATCCATACAGATAGAATGCCTAAAAAAGTAAATGCTTTACCTCGAACCCTCTTTACCTTTATTTTTTATTTTGTAAAACGACAGCCAATTGGCTTTGGTTTTATGTTTTTTACTATAATATTTTGGCCGTTGAATGAATCGTTATCTCCCTATTTTGTTAAGCTATTAATCAACACACTTGTACAACTTACACCAGGTATTGAGGCCCCTTTTCGTCTACTAGCCTTTCCTTTAGTGGGTTTGTTAACCGCTTGGTTGCTGATGGAAATTTCCATTAGGGCGTATGGCATTTTGTCTATTTATGTTTGGCCTAAGTTTCGGAAAGATATTCGAGAGAGTATTCTTTCCTATACACAGGGTCAATCGCATGGCTATTTTTCTGAACATTTTACAGGTGGGTTGGCCAATAAAATTGCAGAACTGCCCCGTGCGTGTGAGCATATTTTAGATATTTTAATCAGTAACTTTTTTTGCACTATGCTTACTTTCTCTATTTCTTTGGGGTTGGTTTTTAAGGTAAGTGCTGTTTTTGGTCTAATCTTATTTGCTTTTGTAGCCATTTTTGTGGGCTTAACCATTTTGAATATTAGCAACATAAATAAAAAGGCTAGCATACATGCAGAAGCGATTTCTGAACTAGATGGCCAAATCGTGGATAGCCTTGGCTGTATGTTGGCGGTGCGTTTATTTGCGCGTGCGGCTTACGAATTAAAATATTTAAATAAATACCAAACCAATGAAATCAAAAAGGCGCAAAAGGCTTCTTGGGCGATTGAAAAAGCAAGTTTTTTTAAAGGATTGCTTACTTTTGTCTTTCTGATTATTACATTTTTTACATTGGTCTATGGATGGAACAACAGTTGGATTACCATAGGGGATTGTTCGCTCGTTACCATGACCTTCTTTAACCTAATGGGGTTGATTTGGCATAGCTCTTTTCATATCACTCAGATTGCCAAAGAGGTGGGGGTTTCTAAAGCGGCACTTTCTTTGCTCAGTGTGCCACATGAGATCAAAAATCACCCTGATGCCCCCCCATTGGTGGTTCAGAAAGGGGCTATTTGTTTGGATAGGGTGAATTTTTATTATGGAGAGAAAGGTAATAGACTTCTTTCGAATAACCAAATTTCTGTTCATATTAAGGGAGGGGAAAGGGTTGGTTTAGTGGGGTACTCTGGTTCAGGTAAAACGACTTTTGTGCATCTAATACTGCGTTTATACAATCTAAATAGTGGAAAAATATTAATCGATAACCAGGATATTTCAAAAGTAACGCAAGCCTCTTTGCATGCGCAAATTGCCATGGTTCCGCAGGATCCGCCTATTTTTCACCGTACAATTTTTGAGAACATCCAATATGGTCGTTTAGATGCGACCAGCGCAGAGGTAGTGGAAGCAGCAGAATTGGCCCATTGCATGGGTTTTATAGAAGAGCTAGAAAAGGGATTTCAAACAATGGTCGGAGAACGTGGTGTAAAACTCTCAGGAGGGCAGCGGCAACGGATTGCTATTGCACGTGCTATTTTGAAAAATGCACCCATTCTTATTATGGATGAAGCTACTTCTGCGCTGGATTCTATTACTGAAAAATTTATTCAAAATAATTTAAAAAGAGTGATGGAACATGCGACTACGCTAGTGATTGCGCACCGTTTATCTACTTTAGATTATATGGATCGGGTTTTAGTTTTTGATAAAGGCGCAATTATTGAAGATGGAAACGTGCCAGCACTCTTGGCTAAGAAAGGCCATTTTTCAAAACTTTGGGAGATGCAAGCGGGTGGATTTCTTCCAGAATAGCGTATTTTTTGATCAGTTCTTAAACTATTATGTTTATCATATCTACATACTATGGTATATAAAATTGAAAATAGGTTTGCTGTTTTTTTAGGCTACCTTTCGATACTAGCACTGGTTATTTGGTTTGGGTTGAATAGGAACCAGCCGTTGCCCACACGTGCTACACAAATAAAACAGATTTTAAAAGAGATGCAGACAAGAAAGGCAGCAGCAAAGCATACCCAAACAGTGCCACAAGAGGGTACTTGTAGTATATGCTTTGAACAAGCGCCCTATTGGTTGCCATGTGGCCATTATTTCCATTTAAACTGTATAGAGCAATGGTTACATACTGCAATGTCTTGCCCCAATTGTAGGTGCCATCCGATTCGGTAAAGCCTTTTACGTTGATGGGATTGGCTGAACCTTACTTTTTTTGTTTTGGGGTAGTGCGGCCGTATGGTTTAATTTTTGCCTATTTATTTTACAACCAAATAAGGAAAAGTGTACATAGCGCCATGGTCGCTTCTTTACATCAAAAAGTAAAGCATTTAAACTTTCTACACTATGATTCAGATTATGATAGAGCGTGGGGTCATACATGAACTGTCCGAAGCTTCCAGTATCACTAGAAGTATGCTGTATCAGTTTTTCTACCTCTTTAAGCATATTGGTAATTCTAAAAGAGATATCCTTAAAAGGCATAGCCCCTATTTCTACAAGCATATTGTGCATAATAGGCAACATAGCTGGTATGCCTTTTTTGGGATCTGCTAATGGAACAGAAATAGAAATTATATTTTTTGCAATGGCATTGATGTTTTTTTCAAATCCATAGATGGCTGTATTTAGGATGTCGCTTGTTTTTTCAAGGTTGGCTAAAATGGCATTTACGCCCTCAGTTGTCTTGATAAGGTTTTGCGTAATGGTTGCTACCTGTGTCGTCATTGCTTTAAGGTGAATATCATTAAAATCAGGATGAATTTGACCCGTAATAACATGATGCCTACCAATAGGTTCTCCGTTTTCTAGCTCAATTTCTAAAGCATTTCCTTCCATCATACCTGCGTTATTTAACAGAACTTTACTGGTATGGGTCAAAGGAAATTGTTTATCTACTTCAATCGTGACCAATGTGCTGTAATTCTGCTTAGGCTTGATTTCTACTTTTGTAACCATGCCTACTACATGCCCTTTTAGTTTAACAGGAGCAGAAACACACAGGTTTTTATTTACAGGATAAGAAACTTTGTAGTTATTATATTTAGAAAATAGGTTGTGGCCTTTCAGAAATAAAAAACCATAGTATAAAATACTCAAAGAAGATAGGGCTAATACACCTATCATATAGTTCTTATTGATTCGCATATTGGTATCTTTTGT
Source organism: Cardinium endosymbiont of Nabis limbatus (assembly GCF_965196625.1). Taxonomy (GTDB): domain Bacteria; phylum Bacteroidota; class Bacteroidia; order Cytophagales; family Amoebophilaceae; genus Cardinium. Next base: position 723,405 of record NZ_OZ239769.1, read on the forward strand.
ACATTTCAGTAATAGCGCCTTTCGGAGATTTGATGGTTAATGACAATTTAACAATATGTAATTTACAAAATAACTTAATGAGTTGCAGCCAACTTATTTTTTTTAATGAGTATCGGATCGCGTACGGCTATGCCACCAGATTATTTTTTCTTAAACACTACTTGAATAGGTACCCCTTCGAAGTTAAAATGTGCCCTAAGTTGATTGACTAAATAACTTTTGTAATTGGGCTGAATGTAGGCTGGGTGGTTGCAAAAAAAAGCAAAAGTAGGTGCATAGCCTGTAACCTGAGTGCAATATTTAATTTGGATGTATTTTCCTTTTACAGCAGGCGGGTGGTTTTTTTCAATAATGGGCAAGATTACCTTGTTTAACTCAGAAGTGGAAATTTTTTTTATTTTATTTTGATAAACCGAAAGTGCTTTTTCAATGGTTTGGTAGACTCTTTGTTTCTTTAGCGTTGAAACAAATAGAATGGGCAGATAGTCTAAAGGCGCCAGCTTACGCAATAGGTGTTTTCTGTATGCATCTGCAGTTGTAGTTTCTGTATCGATCAAATCCCATTTATTCACCATTAAGACCATGCCTTTTTTATACCGGTGTGCCAATGCAATAAGCGAAATATCCTGTGCTTCTATACCATGCCTGGCATCGATCATAATCAAACAGATATCAGCATCTTGCATGGCTTTTACGGCGCGCAATACCGAATAAAATTCGATCGCATCCTTTACCTTTGATTTTTTGCGTATGCCTGCTGTATCGGTCAGGATAAATCTTTTGTTGTAACGGTTGTATTCCGTATCTATCGCATCTCTTGTGGTACCAGATATCGGACTGACCATACTTCTTTTTTCATCCAATAGCACATTTAAAAAAGAAGATTTGCCTACGTTAGGGCGGCCTAAAATCGTGAACCTAGGGAGCTTATCTGCTGGCTCCTCGTCTGCTGTAGCCGTTGTTTCTTGTAGGTAAGGCAACAAAGCATCCAATAGATCACCCGTTCCAGAACCATTTATAGCTGCTATCGGGAATGGTGTGCCAAGACCTAAAGCATAGAAGCTAGGTGCCACCATTGCAGCCATTATATTTTCGGATTTATTCGCTACTAAAAAAACAGGTTTATTAACGCTGCGCAGCAGATGGGCAAATTCTTTATCTGCATCGGTTAGCCCCTCTATGCAGTCGACCATAAAAAGTATGAGGTTGGCTTCATCTAGTGCAAGTTGAATCTGTTCACGAATGCCATACTCAAAAGTATCATCCGTACCACGCATATAGCCTCCTGTATCAATGACCGTAAAAGATCTGTTGCTCCATTGTGCGTAACCATAATGTCGGTCTCGGGTGGTATGAAGCGATCCGTCCATAATGGCTTTTCTTGCTTCAATCAATCTATTAAAAAAGGTAGACTTGCCTACGTTAGATCTTCCTACAATTGCGACAACGTTTGCCATAAAATAAACTAAAATAAGAAATTTAAATGGCACCATGGCGCCTAAACCGCTAGGTACCTTTCATTCTATCACCTAATTGTGGCCAACTTTACCAGCTGGCGTGTAAGGGTGTAGTAAGCACTATAAAAATTTTTTAAATTTAGCAAAAATAATAGGGAAAAGCAAAAAAACCATAATTAGACTTCAAACCGGAGCGTACTAAATGTACGTGAGGATTTGAGCACCGAATCGACAAGCAAATTACCAGCAGAAGTTAGCGTTTCAAAAGAAGTCTATTAGGTTTTATGTTTTTTAAGCATATAGAAAGGCTATACTTCCAGTGTGGAATCTTGATCTGAAATACTTCTCGAAAAGACGCTTTGCTTAATACACTGTAGGACGGCCTTTTAAGCCCCCCTAAAGGAGATGATACCGGCATTAAGGTGCAGGTATTTGGCAAAGCAGTTAGAATGGCATAAGCAAAATCATACCAACTGGCTACCCCTTCATTGGTATAATGGTAGATCCCGGAGGGATAATCCGATCGATTGTTTTTTGCTATTTTTGCCATCATCTCCCAAATGGCTTTTGCTAAGTCGTAGACATAGGTAGGGCTGCCTATTTGGTCATCGACCATTTGAATGGTGCCCCCTTTTTGGGCCAACGCCACCATTTTTGTAAAAAAGTTATGGCCCGTTTCGCCATACAACCATGCCGTTCGAATGATGTAAAAATGGGTAGCCTGTCCCGCTATCAGTTGTTCTCCCGCTCGTTTGGATCGACCATATGCATTGAGCGGATGGGTAGGGTCATTTGGCTTGAATGGGCCTTCTGCTACACTGCCAAAAACATAGTCTGTTGAAATATGAAAGAGTACAATATCATATTTTGCAGCTAATGCAGCCAAGTGGCCTGCAGCCATGCCATTTACTTTAAAACAGCTGTCAGCTGCTTGCTCTGCTAACGCTACATGGGTATAGGCCGCACAATTTATAATGTATTGGACCCTATGTGCTTGGATATAAGACTCGATTTGGTTTAGATCTGTAATATCCAGCATTGACTTGCTGCAAAAAAGTGGCGCAAGCAAAGAAGGAGCGTTAAAGGTAGCCTGTAAAGCACAACCTAATTGACCTTCAGAACCCGTAACTAAAACAACAGATATAGCCATTTTGATGCAGTGGAATAATGGATCTAATTTTTGTTGGATCAAAAAGCAATTAGGCCTTTTTCGAAAAAGAGGCCTCTATCATGATTATCTTAAAAAAGATTGCAAAAATATTTTTTTTTGTTACCCTTAAATAAGGGTAAGCCCATTCAGGTTAGCAAATGCGTAAGCAACAGCTTTGCTAGCATATAAAATTGGCCTCCAGCCGCTCGTTTAGGTAGTGGGCCTTTATGGTGCGTGCAAACAAAAACTCTAAAAAAACAAAAAAGCTATGTTACCTTGCAAAATAATAAAATCGGCCACCATACCCATGAGCTGCCCTAAAGTGATGCGCGCAGCTCAATCATCAATTGTTATAAAAGTTGACTGGGCTTTTTATATAGCCTTTTAGCTGCTTTTTAAGCATAAGCAGGGGGGTACGCATGAGCAAAAAAACAAATGGCTGAACCCCTACTTCATTATTTTAACCGATTTAAATTTATCTTATTATGTTAACACCTACAAAAAAATTAATGTTGCTATTGACTATACCTGTGCTAGTAGCAGATCAGTGTACTGAAGGAAGTTGTTGGCCTAAACGCAAAAAAAAAGAATTCACAGCGGAGGGCAATGCATTCCCTAATAGCTCCGATCTAGGCGTTAAACAGATTAACAATAATAGTAAAAAGGATTTACCTAATCAAGATTCAGAGATATTACCTACACAACCACTACCTATTATAGGTCAATCTGATGCATTGCCAGATCCAGATGTGCCTAACCATATAGATGAGGTATCTAATGAATCTGAATCTCAAACTGCTTCAACTGTAAATGAAAATAGTATTGAAGTAGGTAGTATAGATGATAGAAGTGAAGCTATAAAACAAAGTGAATCTCCTCCACCATCACAAACACCAATAAAGTCAAGCGTTTTTAGTTCTTTGAAGAATTTTATTGCTAAAAAATTTAAAGGAAATTAATAGTCAGGATAATCCATATGAAGAGATAGTGGATGACATGAAGAAGCGACCAATCTAAAGATTGATGATCTATTTTACCTGACGAATTGGATGGCATTGGGATGTGTAAGGCTACTTGTATAAAGAAATGATAGATAAGCTAGTGGGTTTTCTCTAAGCATTTGATTATCCTTCTTAGATGCAACCATCTTGAATGGGGTAAGCTATAGGATAATGGTTACAGGCCCATTATATTTGTGGTATTTTAAATCCCTAAACCATTTTTTCAACTTGAAACAAATGACCAAACCCTTTTTGCCGCAACGTTACAACTTTTTAGAACGAGAAAAACATTGGCAGTGCTTTTGGGCAACAGAGGCGCTCTACAGCTGGGATCCTACCGCGCCTCGTGCTGCTACTTTTGTGGTAGATACACCTCCGCCTACCATTTCCGGACAGTTGCATATAGGCCATGCCTGTAGCTATACACAGGCTGACTTTATCGTTCGATTTCAGCGTATGTTGGGTAAGAATATTTTTTATCCCATGGGCTTTGATGACAATGGCTTGCCTACGGAACGCTTGGTAGAAAAACAAAAAGGGGTGCGTGCCGCTCATATGGATAGAGCGGCTTTTATACGCTTATGCCAAGAAGTAGTTGCGCATGAAGAGGAAAAGTTTAGGAATCTTTTTAAAGCCATGGCCCTTTCTGTTGATTGGAGCCTAGAATATCAAACGATTAGCCCACGCTCTCGTAAGCTTTCACAGCTCTCTTTTTTGGCGCTTTTAGAAAGCGGGGAGGTATACCGTAGTGCACAACCTATGTTGTGGGATCCAGTAGATGGTACCGCTTTGGCACAAGCCGATATTGAAGAAAAGGCGCGAACTGCTTATATGTATGACATTCTATTTACACATGAAGCGACGCAAACGCCTCTACCGATTGCTACTACGCGGCCGGAGTTATTGCCTGCTTGTGTAGCCTTATTTTATCATCCAGATGACTTACGTTACCAGCATTTAGCGGGTACATATGCGATTACACCTATCTTTAATATCAGGGTGCCTATTTTAGCAGACGGGTTGGTGCAGCCCAATAAGGGGACGGGTTTGGTGATGTGTTGTACCTTTGGCGACCAAACAGATATACTATGGTGGAAAAAACACCAGCTACCTACTGCTATCATCCTAGATAAACAGGGCAGAGTTACCCATGTTGGTCCGTTGCAAGGGCTAAAGGTAGCAGAAGCACGTGAAAAAATCATTCAAATCTTACAAGATCAGTCGCTTTTGGTAAAGCAAACCGCTGTACATCAGTCTGTAAAATGTGCAGAACGTTCTGGTGCACCTTTGGAAATTCTTACTACGCCTCAGTGGTTTGTGCGAACGATTGACCATAAATCGACACTTTTAGCTAAGGTCAATCAACTGAAATGGCATCCTGCTGCGATGCAACATAGACTGGAGGAGTGGGTGAATGGCATCGCTTGGGATTGGTGTATTAGCCGCCAACGCTATTTTGGAGTGCCTTTTCCGGTTTGGTATTCTAAAAGAGTGGGAGAAGAAGGGAAGGTTTTGGTACCATCTACTGACCAACTACCTGTAAACCCACTTGAAGATTTACCTGTAGGTTATACAAGGGAGGAGGTAGAACCCGATTATGATGTAATGGATACCTGGGCGACCAGTAGTATTTCTCCACAACTTTCTTCTTATGCTATTAATAAGGATTTTAGCATAGACTATGCTAGGCACCGGCAGTTGTTTCCCATGGATTTGCGTCCACAAGCCCATGAAATTATACGGACTTGGGCTTTTTATACTTTACTCAAGGCGCATTTGCATGAAGATAGCCTTCCTTGGCACAATGTGATGATCAATGGATGGTGTCTAGCGCCAGATAAGCAGAAAATGTCTAAGTCTAAAGGTAATGTGCTCCTTCCTGAAAAGTTGTTGCAAACATATGGCGCGGATGTAATCCGCTATTGGGCAGCCAATGCGCGTTTGGGGGCGGATACTTGCTATTGCGATAATGTGATGAAAAATGGGAAACGGCTGGTTACTAAGCTATGGAATGCTGGTAAATTTATCTTAAGCCACCTTGATAAGGTAGAAGGGCTCAATCAGCCGCTTCCGTTGCATGCGATTACCCATACGCTAGATAAATGGCTTTTACAGTCCTTAGCAGATTTGACGGAAAAGGTCCATCTGCACTTTTTAGCCTATGGGTATGCAGAGGTATTGGAGGCGGTAGAAAAATTCTTTTGGTCTGTTTTTTGTGATGATTATCTCGAGATTAGTAAGGCTAGGGTCTATGATGAACTGGCACAGGATCCTCAAGGCCAGTCTAGTGCGATTATAACGCTTTACCATACTTTTTATGGTTTATTACAGCTTTTTTCGCCTATTTTGCCCCATATTACGGAAGAGCTTGCTCAGGGGCTTTATCCGCATAAGGGGTCTATTCACCAAAAAGGGAATTGGCCTAAATGGATATTAGATACTGCTTTAAGTCAGGCACAACTTGACCAAATCACGCATCTTAGGGAAATTATTGGATTGGTACGTAAGGCAAAGGCGGATGGTCAGCTTTCTATAAAAGCGCCGATTCGGTTGTTAACCATTCGTGGTGCGCTTTTAGATGAGGATATCAGCGAAGATCTTAAAGCGGTTGCTGCAGCTACACAGATGGTGTATAGTGACGGCGCATTGGATGGCATGGATGTACAGGTTGTAGGGAAAGGGTGTACAATAGGAGTGGTGTGGGGGTAGGGGTTTGTTCTACTTTTTGCTTGATCGAAAGGTAGTAAATGTCTTTATAGGCTGTTCGTATGCTGCGCTCTGGTAGCCGCCGATAAAAAATTTGGCACGCAGTAAAATAATGAAATGAATTGTTTTACATCGGGAAAATCATAAACTCAGCCCGCTACGCGTGCTTCACACATGATTTTCTAATCCGATGCAAAACAGTTCGCTCAAAGACTTCCGTTTTACTGAAAGTGCCAAATTTTATCGGCGGCCATAATGCCCAAAACCTCTTAATAATGTGCGTTTTGGATTTATTTTACTGATTTAAAACAATATAATACTTCTTAACATTTCTTAGTTTGTGAATATTTGCACTTGCCCAACAAGTATCTTAGCTATGTTTATTAGTATATTATATATTATCTGGTATCTGATCCAAAATGCACGTGCTTAGATTTTTTAGTACCTTCTTTAGGAGATTTACGACGTTTACTCGAATTAGATTGCGTGCTGTTTTCAGGGGTTGTAGTAGTAGCTTCTGATGAATTGCTTGTAGCATGCGTTTGAGTATTATTCAAGGCTGTGGTAGCGTAAAAAAAGTTCTCCTGCAACTTATCAATATGGTCTGATATATATGTGCTATATGTGTTACAATTTTTTAAAATCATAAGAATTGCATGGCTATGCTGTAGATAATCCTTAATGTTCTGTACTAGGTTGTTTTCAGCTTCCCAGTTGTAATTTTTTTCTACTAATTCGCAAGATTCATCGGCCTTTATAATAATCTTAAGATACTGCTTAGCATCATGCTTGATTATGTTAATTATGTGAGTTATGCATCGTATGCATTCTTTCTTATTAAGCTCACTAAGCTCGCTATCACCGAGCTTATAAGTAATAAGGAGTTTTCTAACAGCAGGATAAGCAAGTTGCCAATCAGTAATGTTTTGACTTGTATCTAAAATAATCCTAAGCTTCTCTTTTTCGTCTGTTTGTAATTCCTCAGTCTTATCAGCTTTAGAAGAGTTAAATTTTTTTATTACCTCATTGAGATCAGTTGTCTTGAAAATATTGTGTATATCGCTCAGTACTTCATTTACCTCTATTTTGTCAGGAACAGTACCCTTAGGCGCTTGACTGCTTTTTGTAGCTACACTACTCGTATTTAACTCGCCACGTATACCCAATTTTACTTGGCTTGCATTACATCCAATTAAATGTATGAATACACCATTGCATACAGCCAGTTTCCATCTTTGTTTTAGGTGCGCTAACATAGTTTTGAATATTTAAAATATTGCACAAGAATGTTTACGCATTTTAGACGAAAATTGCAACTTTTTGTAAAAACTTATCTGTTTTTAACGCTTTATCAGATTCGAAAAAAATTGGTTGGTTTGTACGTATTCAGGAAATAGTATTAACTGAATGTGTATATTTTTTATTTATTATCAATATAAAACATAATTTTAATCAGGATTGTTCCCATTGCATCAAGTTAAAACGCTAGTGGCCGTCGATAAAAAAACTTGGCACTTCATTATTTTTACTGTGTGCTAAACTTTTTATCGGCGGCCAGCGGTGGAAGCGTAAAGGTTCTTTTGAATAAAATGTATGAGTTCGTTATCTTTACAGCGCGCTTATGACGCATTTGTACCAACATAATCTTATGCCATTGATCCAAGCACAAACCAAAAATCATGCCGGCATCTACCTGCACATTCCATTTTGTAAGCAAGCATGTTACTATTGTGCCTTTCACTTTAGCACAAATTTGAAACTCAAATCGTTGGTGGTGGAGGCTATGCGTAAAGAAATCGTGCTGCGTCAAGATTATTTAAAAGGGATGCCCATTGCCAGTATTTATTTTGGTGGTGGTACGCCTTCTTTATTAACTCTTGAAGAAATAGAGCGGTTACTCAATCAGGTCGTACAATCCTTTCCGATTGCATCCGAAGCAGAGATTACATTAGAGGCGAATCCTGATGACCTAACGCTTGAAAAATTGCAAGGATTGCGCCATATGGGTGTCAATAGGCTGAGTATAGGCATACAATCTTTTAATGACCAGGCCCTTCATTATATGAATAGAGCCCATACCAGTGCTATGGCACAAAATAGCATAGCGTGGGCACGTACTGCTGGTTTTGATAACCTAAATATAGACCTTATCTATGCGATTCCTGGTATGACTATGCTGGATTGGCATGCCGATTTAACACAAGCCTTATTACTAGCGCCAGAACATATTTCCGCCTATTGTTTGACCATAAAACCCAAAACTGTATTTGGCCATTGGCATGCACAAGGACGCATCAGTGAAATAGACGAAAGCTTAACCGCAGAACAGTTTGAACGAACAGTAGCAATTTGTAGCCAACAGGGTTATCTCCATTATGAAATTTCTAACTTTTGCAAGCCTGAAAAATATTCCAGGCACAATACCAACTACTGGAAATCAGGTCCCTACATAGGAATAGGGCCCGGTGCGCATGCCTATAATGGTCTGCAAAGACAATGGAATATCTCCCATAATGCTTTGTACGTTAAAGCTATCCAAAATGGGCAATGCCCTTATACCGAAGAAGCTCTAACCATAGCCAATCATGTAAATGAATATATTATGACCAGTATTAGAACCTGCTGGGGCTGTGACTTCGACTGGATTTATAAGCAATATGCGATTGACCTTATGGCCACCCAAAAAGATTATTTAGAAAAAATGATCTTATGGAAGTTGGCCTATTTGAGCGGCCATACACTTTATTTAACAAATAGTGGTAAATTGCTAGCTGATAAAATAGCCAGTGATCTTTTTATCGAGGGCTGATCGTTTAAAATGACACTTTTTCAATGCGCATGTATTCTAGGATTATAGCTTACGCAGGGCCTTTAAAGAAGTCCGCTTTGTATTATTTTTTGGCTATTCTTCTATCCATTTTTTTTGGATTGGTTACCTATGGATTGGTGATTCCCTTGCTTAAAGTGTTGTTTAACCAAGAAGAGTTAAACCGTTTGTTATTCGAAGAACAGGTAAAGCCAAAATGGCAGCTAGAGATTGGCTATTTTACCAGCTTATTTAATTACTATTTTATAAAACTCATTATCGATTACGGTAAAATCAGTGCCCTCTCTTTGTTGGCATTTTTATTTATGCTATCTAATGCCATTAGCGGCTTTTTTAGATATATAGCAGATGTTACCATGGCTAAAGTACGCGTAAACCTAGTCCATAATTTGCGTTTGGCACTCTTTAAAAAAAGCTTAGATCTTTCTGTTCAATACTTTACTGATCAAAAGAAAGGAGATATAATGGCACGTATTACTGTTGATATTCAAGAAATTGAATATGTAGTGCCCGATACTTTGCGTCTCTTTTTAAAAGAACCCACTCAACTTTTTTGTTACATTGTCGTTCTATTTTACATGTCTCCAAAGCTTAGCCTGTTTACTTTATTATTTTTACCCATTGTCGGGTGGACCATTGCTCAGATTATACAATCCCTTCGTAAATGGACCGATCAAACCCAAAAGTCGCTTGGCCATTTAATGAATTTGATTGCAGAGACTGTAAGTGGCATCCGTATCATTAAAATATTTGGTGCGCAGCAATATGCTGTGAACCATTTTAATAAAGAAAGCAGGTTGTATATCCGTACCAATATGGCTGTAGCAAAAAAGTCCTATATGATTGCCCCTATATCTGCATCGTTAAGTGTGGTAGCCGTTTCCATTATACTTGCCTATGGTGGCCATTTGATCCTTTTAGATCGCAGCATGCTTACACCCAGTACTTTTATTGCCTACATTATTATTTGCTCCCAAACCCTTATACCTATCAAAATGATTTCAAGATCTATTGGCCATATTCAACGCGGAATGGCTGCTGGAAGGCGTATTTTCGGTTTGCTGGATCAAAAATCCACGCTTAACCCCTTGTCTGGTGAGCAGGTATCTACTACATTCACCAGTCAAATCCTCTTTAAGGATGTTTCTTTTGCTTATGATGGCAGCAAAGAAGTCTTACACCAGATCAATCTTACCATCCAAAAAGGTGAAACCATAGGATTGGTTGGGGCTTCTGGATCAGGAAAGTCTACCCTATTATCGCTCTTGTCTGGTCTCTATCAACCCAACCATGGCACCATTGCAATAGATCACTTGCCTATTTCACAGATGTGTCCTACCTCGCTACATCGTTTAATCGGCGTGGTCACCCAGGAATCTATTTTATTTCACGACACCATTTTGAACAACATTGTCTTGAATAGGCCAGGTTTCAGCAAAGCAGCTGTTATAGAAGCCGCTCAAGTAGCTTGTGCACATGATTTTATTATGGCTTTACCCCAAGGCTATCATACCATGATTGGAGAAAATGGCAATAAGCTTTCTGGTGGTCAAAGGCAGCGTATTTGCATTGCCAGAGCAATATTAGGGAATCCGCCTATTTTAGTGCTAGATGAAGCCACCTCAGCTTTGGATAGTGCCTCTGAGCGCAACCTACACGAAGGCCTTCAATTGCTTATTAAAAATAAAACCTCTATTGTAGTAGCCCATAGGTTAAGCACCATTTATCATGCCGATAAAATTATTGTATTGGATCAAGGTAAAATCGTAGAAGAGGGCACCCATGCAAGCCTACTTGCTCAAGAAGGCCTCTATAAAAAATTATTTTTATTGCAAAAAGGTTAGTATAAATACTTGCAAATAGATAAAATCTGTTATAAATCTGCAAAATCGCTTGCGGATAGGTAAAATATGTTATATCTGTTATACCTTTGATATACTTACTTTATAAGTAAAGCTTTTAGTAAAAAGTATAGTGCATAACTATAAAAAATGTTAAAAATGTGGATGTGGGGATAGTCCCACCCCTTCGAAGTCTAAGTCTAAAGGTTCCTTGAATAATATAGGCAAGAGTAATGGCAAAAGGCGTCAGTGGTTGGATCAGCTGGTGGTAGCGATGTCGATGATACCCAGAAACCTGATGATGTTTCTGAGGGTGACGATGAAGACGATCTGAGGAAGGCTTATAAAAAAGCCGTTCCTGAGGGGGAGGTGAATATGACCAAGGATGCAAAGCAAGAACTCGATAAAGTGTATCGTAAGATGAAGGAGAAACTAGAGCAACAGAAGCAAGATAAAGAAAAAGAGCTGGAGGAGTGGATGCAGGTGTCATAATCGTTATGAGCAGCAGAAGAAGGAATTTGAGGTTCGAGAAACGGAATTTAATCAGAAGAAAAATGAGGTGGATCGTAGGTGGTTTCCGGGCAGCAAGTACTGGAACAGTGAGAGTGATCAGAAAGCGCTGGATACCCTAGGAAAGGCCAAAGAGAAGGCGGAAGAGGATTTAAAAAAGGCTCCGAGAGAGAAGGAGCGCGTTGAATCGGTGAAGTCTATTAAGGAACATTCAGACAAGTTAGACAGCGATCTGTAGCAGATCATGAAGGAGTTGCAAAGCGGCAAACTGGACGGTATAGATTTTATCTAGTCACGGCCTTGGTGAACAGGTAATGGCGTCAACTTAAAAAGGGATTGAAAAAGGCAAGCGAGAAATCGCCGAATCTATGCTTAAAAAGGGTTATGCTTTGGAAGAGATTGTTATGCTAACGGGCTTATCCATCTCTGAAATTAACAAACTTTCCTAGTGGATCAGTGATAACGAAATAGCAGGGAAATAGGCAGTGGTCCCGGAAGGACTCGAACCTTCAACCTACTGCTTAGAAGGCAGTTGCTCTATCCATTGAGCTACGGAACCTAAAATGGATGGCTGACAGCATTCTTTTCGTCGGGGCGGCAGGATTCGAACCTGCGACCTTCTGCTCCCAAAGCAGACGCGATAACCGAGCTACGCTACGCCCCGAATTTCAAAAGAAATATAACCTGCGGATAGGGGGGGATTCGAACCCCCGGTACAGATCAATCCATACGGCAGTTTAGCAAACTGCTGGTTTAAGCCACTCACCCACCTATCCCTATAGCCCTATAACATAGGGGTATGTAAATTTACTGAATTTATAAGAAAAACGTGCATATAATTCCTGAAAATTAGATTGTATCTAGTATAAAATGATCTATATCTATTGGAATTCTCTCGAAACGCGCTTATCCTGAGGAATTTGTAGGAGACACGGTGCGTAAAACCAGAGCGTACTAGATGTACGTGAGGATTTGAGCACCGGATCGACGCGCAAATTACTAGCAGAAGTAGCGTTTCGAAAGAAGGCTATTATTTACAACTGCTCTACTAATGTATGCAGCGCCATGCTATGGGCTGCTTTTAATAAAATGCCACTATTTTGATAGCTGTGTCTGGCTAAATAGTCTGCCAATGCTGCTTTATCTGGAAAACAATGCATCTTCGGATTCTGGTATTTGTGGGCAGAAAAGGTGAAAAAAGGACCACATAGTAGTACATGGTCATAATAAGGTCTGCAAAGCTGTCCAACAATTTTATCGTGCCAAAGAGTAGTCTGGCCCCCTAAATCGGCCATATCACCTAAAATAACCAAGCGGTAGCGCACCTTTAATTGCAATAATGCATCCAGTGCTGCTTGCACAGAAGCAGGGCTGGCATTGTAGCTATCTACAATTAATTGATTGCTCCCTTTCATCACTAATTGCATCCGTTGATTGGTGGGGATATAGCTTTGAATGGCTTGATGGGCTGCTGGGCTCGGTACATTAAAATATTGGGCGATACAAAGCGCTGCGGCTATATTGTTTATATGGGGCTTTCCTAGTAGATGGGTAGTATATTCTTCTCCTTCTGAGGATTTATAACGCAGATAGGGCGTTTCACCAACCCACTCAAGCGGTGTAAAGTCGTTGGGTTGAGGGTAGGTAATGGCTTTTGTAAATCGCTTGCTGATGGTGGCCAATAAGGGGTCTAAGCTATTCAAAAAAATCGTGCCACCCGTAGCATAGAGGTAGTCATATAGCTCACTTTTGCCCTGAATGACACCTCCGATATTGCCAAATCCTCCAAGATGCGCTTCGCCAATTGCGGTGATGATACCATGTGTAGGCCTGGCTATGTTACAACACAAAGCAATATCGCCCAATTGGGTCGCACCCATTTCTATAACTGTTATTTGGGTATCCTGTTTGATCGACAAAAGGGTTAGTGCTACTCCAATGGGCGTATTTAAGTTGCCCTTAGTTGCTACTGTTCTATAAGTGGTCTGCAAGGTGGTGTAGATCAGTGCTTTGGTTGTGGTTTTACCATAAGAACCGGTTATGGCTATAACCGGAAGGGTATATTGCAACCGATGGTAGCCCGCTAATGCGATTAGGGTGGCCAGGCTATCTTCTACTATAATATAAGCAGATGAGGGCATGGCATAAGCAGGGTCATCTATCACTACATAACGAGCGCCCTTTGCTAGGGCTTCTGCAGCAAAGGCATTGCCATTAAAGTTAGGCCCCCGGATTGCAAAAAAAAGTGCATTTGGAGCCAAATCACGTGTATCTGTGGTTACAGACCCTGTGGTTAAATATTTCTGGTAAATTGCTTCTATACCCATTATAGGTGGCTAAGGTAGAATGATTTTAAGCGATTAGCTGTAGGCAACTAGTGTAGGTTTAGGTTCTGTTTTGTTTTTAAATTGACCCATAGAAAACTGCACAGATGGTACCAACTTGCCTAATAAAGGGCTATACCCTATTTTCAGTATGCCTGCCAGCCATGGTATGGTAACATGTGCAAGCTGTAAGCCTATGCCATAGCTGTTTACCAATGTCTGATTCAATAGCTGATTATTTTGATTGTAAAGCGCTATAAAATCAACAAATCCAAGGAATACAAAGCGCATAGCGTTGAGCACAATTGGCATATGCAAAGTGCTGTCTAGATGCACGTTCAGCCGTGTACAGATCGGTGTGTGCATCCGGTTGTCCTCGTCAGGCTCCTCTAAGGCTTCTGGGTCACGATGCATGATGCCTAACATCCGTTCCTTAGGCATGCGGTAACCCATTATATAGTCTATAGCAATAGACTGGCGTGCGCGATTACAGGTTTGTATGGACGGACCGACATAAGCCAATTTGAGTTTCAGTACTGCTTCTTCTAACGCTTTTTTATGTATAAATGATCCTGATTCACAGCTTAAATGTAAATGTTTGAGTCTGGAGTTTGCGATATTTTTAATACAATGGATACCGATATAATGTCTATGGTTAAAGGCGCCTTGTTGGTAGCCATATAGCATTTCTATAGATCCCCCTTTGGGTAGTTTTTCCAAGCCATGTAGTGTATATACACCAGTTATTGCTTCATAACCATCTGATACCCAGCCTACTTTACCTAAAATCAGTTTATAATTGTGGTAAGGTCTATTCTGCGTAGCAGAAAGGGCGGGGCATGTAGCAAACGTTTTCTTAGCGCCGCTTAGTCCAATGGTCCAATAATAGGGAATGCAGGCTTCTTTTTGCTGCATAGCGCATAATTTGCTGATCCAGAGGTTTTGGTAATTAAATGTATACGTATTGCTAATCTGGTTGTAATATTGTCCGCCTAAAAGACAGTTTCCATCCAGTCTGGGGAGTGCATAGGTTAAGCCGTAACCCCATCTTTTCTTTAGAAAAAGCTGATGGCTAAACAGGTGTCCATAGCCCCATGCATTATGGTGCGTTATGGTAAGCAATGGTCCTTCACCTAGGCTTAAGTCAATGGTTATAGGAAATCGATCTTTGGTCTCTATGATGAGATCAAATAGGAGGGTTTCGTTGGTTCCATCCACCTTTTTAGGTATAATCGATACAGTTGAAAAGTAAGGTAGTGCCATGAACTGTTTCCTAATACAGGATAGTGCTTGCGCATCAAAAGTGTCACCAGGTTTTAAGGTGATGTATCTGTAGATTAATGAAGGATGCGTTGTAGGAGCCAACCATTTTACCAGGCGCAAGTAAGGATATCGTGGCATCGGCTCTATAGCACCTGTAGAAATTATGGTTATCTTTTTAAGTTTATAAGCAGTAGGAGTGGGAGGGTTTGCCTTTAGCTTAAGTGGTATGCAAAAAAAAAGCGCTAAGCCGACTATTAAGCTTATACATGGTATGGTTTGTTTATATTTTTTATGCATAGATGTAACACCTTTAAAAGGTTATAACTATATGAATAACGTTGGTGTTGAATGCAATCTAGGATAAGGGGTTATCGTGAACGTATAACGCCTTATTACCTAGAAATGATTGCCAACATATTAAAAGATGTACGATGCTTTTATATGATCATGTGTCAGGGCTTCGATGAATAGTAACTAGTAGAGCGCGCAATTTGAACGCTCTTCTTTATCTGAGCTTCTGATCTTTAAGGTTTAATATTCATCTTCATTAAAGATAAAATCATCACCTGTTGGATAGTCGGGCCATATTTCTTCAATAGAGGTATAGGGATAATCATCATCATCCAATTCCTCTAGATTTCTAATGACCTCAAAAGGGGCGCCTGACCGTTTGGCATAGTCTATTAATTCATCCTTGGTAGCTGGCCAAGGGGCATCTTCTAGATGCGATACTAACTCAAGTGTCCAATACATAATTGTAAAAGTGAAAAAATAAATTAAACTTAAATTTAAACTGTGCTTTATTAAAAGCCTTTAGATTCGTCTTTTAGCAGGCAAAAGTAGAATATTTTTTAAATTTATACAAGAAATTTTATAAGTACTTGCTGCTACTATTATTTAAATTTTTCTATGTCTGCCTTAATTATTTTACGTCTAGTGTATATCCTATTATAATTTATATGGAAATTTCTTTTTTTCTTGCTAAACGTTATCTTAAAAAGCATCGCAAAGCTACATGGGTATATAGGTTATCCAGGCTTTCTTGTTACAGTGTAGCCTTGGGTACCGCTATTTTGGTATTGGTATTATCTACTATGCATGGCATGAAAAAGCTATTATCGGCTTTATTTTATGCCTATACGCCTACCTTAAAAATAGAACCCAAAGCAGGTAAAACATTCCTCTATGATACGAAATTAAAAAGAAATATCATGTATCTTCCTGGTGTAACAGATGTCGTGGAAGTATTAGAGGCTACTGCATTGGTACGGTTGCACCGCCAGCAAGCAATTGTGACGGTTAAAGGGGTATCGAGTAATTTCATGGAAAGTGATTTTTATAGAAATTGTACCCGTATGGATGCGGTGGCTTTTTCGGGGGATGATTTTCCTCAAGCTATTGCAGGTATAGGGGTTGGTCAATTTTTACAGTGGAGACCCCATAGCAATAGGGTAGAGGTTTTTTATCCAAAGCGGCAGGGCCACCATCTCAATAATCCATACAAAAGGATGACTATAGCGTTGAATGGCCTCTTCTCTATGGCCAAGCCGATAGATAGCAAATATATCATTGCCCCTATTCACTTTGTGGAGGCGTTGATAGATGGCTTGAATAAGCGTACCTATTGGGAGGTTGTGGTCAAAGATGGGGCGGATCTAAACAGGACGCAAGCAACCATACAGCAGATATTGCCAGATCAGTATAAGCTATCCAATCGAGATGAACAAAATGAAACACGCCGTAGAGCTGTTTTTATTGAGCAGCTTTCTGTTGGTTTTATTTTTGTTTTGGTATTGCTTTTAGCTTCGCTGCATATTTTCTTTATGTTATGTATGTTAATCGTACAAAAGCAAAAAGATATAGCGGTGCTCGCTTCACTTGGGGCTACACCTTATCAAATCGGAAAGGTTTTTTTCTATCATGCGATTTTGACCGCCTTAAAAGGTATGGTATACGGCCTTATAATAGGGTGGGGGGTCGGATTTTTGCAGCAAAAGTTTAGCTTTATTACGTTTACTAGGGGGGGGCAGACAACGCCTTATCCTATAGAAATGCATGGTCTTGATTTTTTATGTACCGCTCTTATAACCACTTTATTTAGCGCTTTGGCCGCGCTTTGGCCTGTAAAACGGACGATTCAATTGGCTAGGAAGTAGTGTGGCTGTGTAAGTGAGTCGTAAATGAACTAACTATAAAACTTTATTATTATGTGTAAAAAAGTTAAAAGCTATATACATGTCATTGTATTTTCCAAATTAGCATTCGTTTCTTCGTTTTTCTTCTGTCTATTTTTGGTATACTTTCTATTCGGGTGTGGTAATGTAGGTAGGCTTAATGGTGAAGAGAAGCTTGATCAAAATTATAGAGGTACTTCCCAAGTACCAAGATTAAAAAGAGCATATGGATTACCTCCTCATGAAATAAGTTGTTTAAGTAAAGATGATAATAACAAAAATGATTTGTCAGAAAAATCAGAACTACCTAATTCAAACCAGAACAAATATTTTGAATGTACTTGGTCGTACTGTAGGGTAGGCACTTCTTCTTTTCCTGATTTAATGAAGCATTTAAAGGACGAACACGTAAAAAAAGATATAGTTAGAGTTAGTATAAATAAATACAAATGTTCTTGGGGAACATGTTCTCAAAAATTCCATGAAGATGAAAATGGTTTTAAGGCTTATTGCAAACATGCCAGTATACACGTACAACAGATACCATCAAAGGGCCCATTTATATGCGAATGCAATGGGTGTGGGAAAAGGTTATCCAGTAGAAAAAACTTAGAAATGCATTTAAGAATCCACACAGGAGAAAAACCGTTTGAATGTATATACTGTGATATGAAATTCGCTCATTCAAATGGCTTAACAGTCCATTTAAGAATCCACACAGGAGAAAAACCGTTCGGATGTATGTACTGTGATATGAAATTCGCTCAGTCAAATGACTTAACAGCCCATTTAAGACGCCATACAGGAGAAAAACCGTTCGAATGTATATACTGTGATATGAAATTCGCTCAGTCAAATAGCTTAACACTCCATTTAAGAATCCATACAGGAGAAAAACCGTTCGAATGTATATACTGTGATATGAAATTCGCTCAGTCAAATAACTTAACAGTCCATTTAAGACGCCACACAGGAGAAAAACCGTTCATATGTGAGGTGTGTGGGAAAACGTATATACAGAAATGTAATTTACGTGACCATATAAAAAGAACCCACCCAGAATGTGCGCTTGAATCAGAATCTGGCAAAACTAAGAAGCAGAGCACTTCATAGGCTCTGTCTCTCTATTGCAACGGTCTCGGATTGCTTAGGGAATTTCCTCTTCTTCTAATAAGTAAGTTATAATGGGTTTGTTAGCCAATGCGGGGTGTACCACAAAATTTTTAACAGAATGCCCACTTTTAACAGTAGATTGCGGATCATTTGTAATCAATGGATGCCATTCAGGTAGTGCTTTTTTTTCTTTAATAAGGCGATAGGCACAGCTTTTGGGTAGCCAAGTAATGGTCTGCACGTTTGTAGGATTTAACTTGATGCAATCATCTACATAGCGAAACCGTTCTTTGTAGTTGGAACATTTACAGGTATTGGTGTTGAGTAACCGGCAGCAAATTTTTGTAGTACGTACCTGTTGAATGGTTGATTCTTGTATTTTTAGCAAACAACACTTACCACAGCCATCGCATAAGGACTCCCATTGTGATGGTGTCATTTTTTCTAGGGGTGTGTGCACCCAAAATGGCTCTTTATTTTGTTGAACAGGTATTTGTGGTTCTAATTTTTTATCCATACATGCTTTAAATTGATCCCATTGCGTGAGCAGATATTTTAGACCTTAACAACCCATAGATGAATCACAGTGCCTAATGGCACCTTTTCGCCTGGTGTAGGGTTTTGACGTATAACGGTTCCGATGGTTGCATCTTTGTTTTTAACATGCTCCAACATACCTATGCGCATGCCCCGTTCTAATAATATTAAATTAGCCTCTTCTAAAGGCTTCTCTGTTAGATCTGGCACTTCAACCATTTGCTGGCCCAAGCCAGCGCTAATGACTAAATCAATTTTTGATCCTTTATAAATGGGTTTTCCACTAGCGATAGGATGGCCATTATGCCATTGCTCTAAAACAGTATATTCTGTAATGTCAGGGACATATTTGATATTGCCTAATTTTAGCCCTTTATTCTTTAACAGCAGTTGGGCATGTCGAATAGAACCTTCAATAAGGTTGGGCATAGATACAAGGGGAGGATATTCTGCATTTAAGGTCAAATAGATTTTTCTATTTTCCTTCACCCAAACACCTGCTGCAGGAAATTGCTGTAAAACGGTAAAAGGAGGCAGCTGTGCGGAATAGCCACTGTTGTCTGTTATTACGTAACGCAAATGATCTTTGCTAAGCTTTTCATCCAATGCGTCTAAATGGATACCTGTTAGATCAGGTACTTGAACGACTTTACCTTGATGGGTAATATAAGGCAATGCGATATAGAAAAATAGATACAAGAGTGTTATACTCAAGCAAAAGATGCAAACAAGGTGCTTGAGGAGCTTTTTTAGCTTTTTTTGATTCATCTATCTAAGGTTAAGGCGGCTACAGCAGTGCCAAAATTTTTCTTGGTCCACCCATATTGAATAATGGCATCTATAAAATCAAATGGCATATAGCCATTTAAAGCAGACTGGTGGAAAATACAGGTAGCAGGCGTCATAGCCGGTAGGGCATTGATTTCAACGACCCAAACTTCTACTTTCTTACAGGGATAAATCTTTACAAAGGCATCTATTCTGGCATAGCCTTGTAGATTTAAGGCTGTTGCTATATTTTGTAGTTGCTCCTTGACGCTTTTACTGATCATTTGGGCTACTTTGGTATCGCTATGAAAGCGTGCAGGGGTAATATTATGCCCTTCCCCTGCTAAGAATTTTTCTTCTAATGAAAGTACGGCATCTGCTGCTACGGTCTCTGAGGGCTCAAAGAGTTCATATAAGGTGTTGCCATTAGGATCTATATGGGTCAATAAGCCTGTTGTAGTCTCTAAGCAGTCAAGGGTTGTTTGGTCTTTTTGGATAAGGATTTCTAGCAAAAAGCGTTCTTGCCTAGGAATATAGTCTGCCGCTTGGAGCTCCAATGTTTGCATCAGCTCAAAGGCAATTAATGGTTGACTTCTAAAACTGGCAGATGCATAGGCCACCAACATGGCACGATCCGTGAGGCGCATCACACCTGCACTACAACCATCATCGACTGGTTTGGCAATAATAGGGTAAACAAAGGCCTCCTCGATGGAATGGATAATGCTAGCCTGGTGAGCGGTCCAATCTTTTTTTGTGATAAGAAGCTGTTCTGCAACATAAAACCCCTTTTGGGCTAAAAATTGATTGGTCGCATACTTATCAATGGTTAAAGCGGTAGTGGCGATACCAGATCCGTTATAAGGTATATCATAGGCCTCTAACCGCTCTTGCAGGGTGCCATCTTCTCCAGGCCTACCATGGAGCGCTATAAACATAAAATCTATTCTTTCTTTTAAGGCAGGAAAACTCAGCGCTTCTGGTGTAAAAATAGCATCCTTTGCATAATATTTTGTAATGGAGGCAGCCTCTTTTCTAATAGCGGTTAACAATGCTTCTGATTTGCTAAATTTAGCTGGATGCATCAGCGCATCATGGATATCATCTGCATTATCTTTCAGCAAGAGAGCAGCAGGAAGGGTAAAAATACGATAGGACTCCTTAGAACCAGATAGAAAAAGGGGAAGGGCTTCATATTGGGTAGAGGCAAACAATTTGCTGTACACATTCCGCCCACTTTCTAATGATATATGGCGTTCGGGTGTAAAACCACCCATGAGCACACCTACTTTTAGGCGCATTATTTTTGATGCCTTACTTGCTCTATACTTACTCGAGCTCATTTGATAAAGAGGAGCTTTCTGGTACATCACCAGATTCTTCTTCACTTGGTGACACTTGAGGGGCATCTTCAGCAGCGCTATCCTTCGTTTCCTTAGCAAAGCGTTTCCCTATTAAACGCTCTAAATCTGATTTAAACATTGTTTCTCTTACCAATAGCGCTTCCGCCAAAAGGGTGAGCTTATCAATTTTTTCTGCAAGCAATGCTTTGACGCGTTCATATGCACCATCTATAATCGCTTTTACCTCCTCATCTATCGTATAAGCGGTTGTTTCTGAATAAGGCTTGGTAAAAGTATAGTCTGCTTGTTTGGCGTTGTGGAAAGAGAGATGGCCTACTTTAGGATTCATGCCATAGATCGTGACCATACTATAGGCCAATTTCGTAGTACGCTCCAGATCACTTAGGGCACCTGTAGAAATTTTTCCAAAAATAAGCTCTTCAGCAGCTCTTCCGCCCAGTGCCATAGCTAATTCATCCAACAATTGGTTTTCTTGATAGATGAATTGTTCCTTAAGCAAATACTGTGCATAGCCCAATGCGGCAATACCGCGTGGTATAATACTTACCTTTACGAGTGGATGGGCATGCTCTAAAAACCACCCAGCAATCGCATGGCCTGCTTCGTGGTAGGCTACTATTTTTTTCTCCTCTGGAGAGATCAGTTTATTTTTCTTCTCTAAGCCACCAACGATGCGATCTATAGCCGCATGAAAATCGCTCATCGTTACAAACTTTCTGTTTTTTCTGGCGGCTATTAAAGCTGCTTCGTTGCACATGTTAGAGAGATCGGCTCCAGAGAACCCCGGGGTTTGTTCTGCCAGTTGCTTAATGCGTATATGCCTTTCTAATTTTAGCCTTTTGCTATGGCAGCGTATAATGGCTTCTCTGTCTATTACATCTGGGTTATCTATGGTAATCTGCCTATCAAATCTTCCTGGACGCAGCAGCGCAGGATCCAATACCTCTGATCGATTGGTCGCACCTATTACAATCACACCAGAATTGGTTGAAAAACCATCCATTTCTACCAATAGAGAATTTAAGGTGTTTTCACGCTCATCATTGACGCCAGGCATATTGGCTTTACCGCGTGTTCTACCTACTGCGTCTATTTCATCAATAAAAATAATACAAGGCGCCTTTTCTTTCGCTCTTTTAAAGAGGTCACGGACACGCGCAGCACCTATACCAACAAACATTTCTACAAAGTCTGAGCCAGAAAGACAAATAACAGGAACACCTGCTTCTCCAGCTACTGCTTTGGCCAGTAATGTTTTGCCTGTTCCTGGAGGCCCTACCAGCAGTACACCTTTAGGAATTTTTCCGCCAAGCAGGGTAAATTTTTCAGGTGTTTTCAAAAAGTCTACCACCTCTTTTACCTCTTCTTTGGCCTCTTTCATGCCAGCTACATCCTGGAAGGTAACTTTTAATTGATTGTCCTTATCAAAAATGGTTGCTTTTAACGTATTCATGTTAAAAAGCTGTGTGCCAGGGCCTGCCATGCCATTGCCTGGTTTGCGAATAAAGAACCAGTAGATAAGAAATAGCGTCAGCAAAAAAGACCAGTTGATAAAACTAGTAGGCTCTGAACGTTCTTCACAAGTATAGCCTATTCTAGCTTCAGGCGCTATTTTTGATTCTATTTCTGCAAATTTTTTATCAAAGATGTCAAAATTGGGTATTCGAAAAGTATATACCAGGCCACTTGTGCCCTTCCAGGCGGTTCTTCCTGCCAACTCCTTTTGATAAACCTCTTTTTTGAATGCCTCTTGCTTGAGGACTACTTCGACCAAATGTTGATTGGTAATTAAAGTAACAGACCTAACCTCCTGGTTAAGCATCATGGTTTCAAAACGTTTCTCAGAAATGGCAATGGTATTTCGCTCTTTGCTATAGTAAAACAGCAATCCCAATATGACTAATATGGCTAATACAAAAATGGACTGAGGGGCGTTGTGTTGCACAAACTTTTTTTCTCTTTGTTTCATATTTTGATTTAAATTGAAGCGCTATTTTTTATAAGTGAAGATGCAACTTTACAAAAAAAGTATTGAAAAAACACGATAAAAGGCTCTAAATAAATTTCTTATAGCAAAAGAAATAGTTGGCGCAGATTTGCCTCTACACTTTTATATGGGCGGATGGGCATTACGCAGTTTTTTATTGTATCGCCTCGGTGTATCTATCTTCAATTGCCTTCCAGCAAATGATTTTCCAAAAAGCCTCTATGTAGGCCAAGCGTCTATTCTGGTAAAGAAGGTAATAGGCATGCTCCCATACATCTAGCCCTAAAATAGGCAGACCTTGTTCTTGAACAGGGGTGGTATTCATAAGTGGATTATCTTGATTGTTCGTTGTAGAGATAAACAAACGGCCCTCTTTTTTGGATAGAGATAACCAAGCCCATCCAGAACCAAAGTGTGCAACAGCAGCTGCTGTAAACATTTCTTTAAATGCTTCAAAGCTTCCAAATGACTGTTCTAATGCATGGAGCAAGCTGGCACCAGGTGCTTGTGGCGTATGAGGTGTAAGGCTATGCCAGAAAAATAAATGGTTAAAGTGACCACCCGCATTGTTGCGCACGGAAGTATGGTAGGCGCTTATATCTTTTAGAAGATGGGTTAAAACCGATCGTTCCGTACCTTGTGCGGTTGCTATGGCGGTACCTGCTACAGCCTGATTGAGTTTATCCACATAGGTTTGATGGTGTTTGGTATGATGGATCTCCATAGTTTGGGCATCTATGTAAGGCTCTAGGCCGCTATAGGCATAAGGCAAAGGGGGAAGTGTAAAAATCATAAGCATCTAAATTTTTAAAATAAACATACAATCTAGTTTGTTCTGCTACAATATAGTGTTTCTTAACTTTTTAAAAAAACAAATCAGCAATTGGTTGCTTTCTTTAGCTAAAATAGCTGGCTGAACAACTGTGCGTGGGTGCAGGATAGGGCAGGATAGGGCCTGGTAGCCCCTTTTGGGATCACTAGCGCCAAAAACAAGCCGTTTGATTTGGGACCAGTAGAGTGCACCGCTACACATGATGCAGGGTTCTAGGGTAACATATAAGGTACAATTAGGGAGGTATTTGCTATTGAAATAACCAGCGGTAGCGGTTATGGCTAGTAATTCTGCATGAGCGGTTGGGTCTTTGAGTTGTTCTACTTGGTTGTGGGCACGTGCAATAATCTTATCATCGGCCGCAACCACTGCGCCAACTGGCACCTCGCCTGCTTCAGCAGCACGCTCGGCCTCTTTTAATGCGGCTTGCATAAAGAAAACATCGTCATACATAGGAGATATAGAGGCCATGCGAAAGGGTGTAGATGATTTCCTTAAGGATTTTAAAAAGTTTGGCACACAGTAAAATAAGGAGGCCAATGGTTGCTGAAGCGCCAGTTTTTTTATGGGCGGGCCATTGGCGTTTTAACTTAACTCAATGGAAGTAATTGCCCATTAAAATAATGTTTTATATTGATAATCAATAAAATATACGCTTTAAATTGACGCTATTGCTTGAACGCATCTCGAATCAACAAAGCTTAGGCAATCGCTCTATAAAATTAAAGACTATTGGAATTGGCAATATATATTCGTAACATTGCACTGGATACGAGCCTATTTTAAAGTATAGGTTAAAGTTAGTAACCACATGGCATGGCAAAGCCCACACATCAAGTGATCTATTTACCAGTAGATGCATCCTATTACCAGTAGGCGCACCCTACACGCTAATTGGTATCGTCTCTTAATGCATGGGCTTACATTACACTAAACTATAATTGAAAACCAACTACACATATGAATATATACAAAAATAAATCAATTCGCAAGGGTTTTATTCTTTCTAAGACAATATTTCCAGCAGTTGGTACACTTTTGCTCGCCACGGAAACCGGATGTAGCGGGATGTCTGGTCGACTTGGTAATAGTGATGAGGATGAGAGGAAACAATGAAGTGATTCACATATAGATGTAGTCAATTTCATATTCTCCGGACTTATGCCACACAAACCGAATGATCAGAAACATCTGAATGGTACACAACAATTACCTCAACAAAAAAAAGTTAAAACCGCACAAAGGGTTACATATAACAACACCGTTAGAGCCATGTCATATAATGAAAACTTTGTATCCGTCATATCAGAAGAATTGAATGATACACAACAGGTGAATCAGGGTAATAAGGGGGAACGTAAAAAACCTTTTAAGATCAGGATAAAAAGTTTTTTCAAAAGGTCTAAAGGTATCCGAAAATAGGAAGAAGCTATTTATTTTAGAGCATGCCCATTTTAATTTGTGTGAGTTTACGTTTGGTATCCAGAGGAAAGTCTCCTTGAATCATCCAGTTATAGTAAGAAGGTTCTAATTTGAGTACCTCTGATACCGCTTTGCCTTTATGTTTGCCAAAGTTAAAGATGGGTAGATGTTGTTCATTGTAAACCATTCTACCTGCAAAATCCACCATGTTGGTATTGGTTAAATGGTGTAGCGTAGCAACATCATTTTTTATGACACCCAATGTATTGCCTAAAGGATCGACTACAGATTGATTTTCATACCTTTTAACTTGTTCCATTAATATTTCTAAAGTAGCTTCTATATCTACCATGGCGTTATGAGCGCCTTCTAGCTCTTTTTGACAATAAAATTGATAAGCTGCTTTTAACGTTCTTTTTTCCATGAGGTGAAAAAGTTTTTGCACATCTACAATTTTTCGATTCTCTACTTTAAAATCCAATTCTGCACGCAAAAAGCTTTCTGCCAATATGGGTATATCAAAACGTAATAGATTAAAACCCGCTAAGTCAGCTCCTTTTAAAAACGAAATCAATTCTTTACCTATTTGTTTAAAGGTTGGTTTATCTTGTATATCCTCAGCATAAATACCGTGAATTAAACTGGCTTCAGTAGGAATAGCTTGTTCTGGATTAATTCTTTTGTAAAAGGTTAAGCGGTTGCCACCCGGCATAAGCTTAATCATGCCAATTTCTACAATGCGATCATGTACCACATTGGTACCTGTAGTTTCTAAATCTAAAAAAGCAAGTGGATTGGTTAATTTTAAACTCATTATATTTTGCTTTTGGGATACTTTTATTTTTAACTATATTATCTATTTCTAAAATGGCAGGAAAAAAATAGCGCGCCATTTAAACTTTTGGTATTTTAAGCTATTCATGCAGCATACCCATTTTGATAGCTGCCTTAAGCTTTAAGCACGCAGTATACTTATTCTTCAAATATAATAAAATATGCCGTTACACTTTTAGTTATTTGTATGTTAATGGGTACGATCAATCATCTTCTGTTTCGTAGGTTGTTGTTTGCTTGGTATAAATCACATCAGCGTTCTTTGCCTTGGCGTATTACTAAAGATCCATATAAAATATGGTTATCAGAAATTATTCTACAACAAACAAGAGTAGTGCAGGGGTTGCCCTACTATGAGCGTTTTGTAGCGAAATACCCTTCTGTAATGGCATTAGCTACTGCTACAGAGCAAGAGGTTTTACGTTTGTGGCAAGGATTGGGTTACTATAGTAGAGCACGCAACTTACACCATTGTGCACAAACCATTGTTGCGCAATACGATGGTGTTTTTCCCACTAGTTACCGGGAATTACTTATGCTTAAAGGGATTGGTCCTTATACAGCTGCAGCCATTGCTGCAACTGCTTTTAAAGAAGTAGTTGCAGCGGTGGATGGAAATGTTTACCGTGTATTGGCACGTATTTTTGGGCTAACCTATGATATAGGTACACCGCAAGGCAGAAAACAGATGCACCAGTTTGCAACCCTACTGGTAGACCCTATACAACCCGATACCTATAGCCAAGCCATTATGGATTTTGGCGCACTCCAATGTACGCCAGCAGCTCCTTTTTGTACTACTTGTCCTTTTGAGCGGTATTGCATTGCAGCTTATACCGATAGACAAAAAACACTACCTGTTAAAAGCAATAGGCTGAATAAAAGAATCCGTTATTTTGATTATTTTATTTTACAGTATAAGGAGGTTATATACATGAAGAAACGTTTAAAAAGTGATATTTGGAAGGGCATGTATGACTTCTATTTACTAGAAAATCAACAACGTTTGGTTGTAGACCAAATAGATGATCCTTTGTTTACTTTAGCTAAAAAGCATCAGTTACCCATTACTACCTTTGAAAAAGAGGCGTGCCATTTGTTAACCCATCAGAAGTTGTTCGTCAAATTCCATAAGATAGAACTTACTTCAGCATTCTTGCAAGAAGCCAAATACCTGCTCAGTCAATTTTCCTTAGTAGCATTTAACCGTACAGAGATTGAAACTTTGCCCAAACCTATATTGATTCATAGTTTGCTAAAAAAGCTTAACTTTACCTAGCTAAGGTATTAGATATCCATTCAGCTGTCTATTTGTGTGCATACACGTTTTTATCAAGGTAAGTTTTCTTTTTTGAACAAAAAACTTTACCTTGCAACTAGCGTTTTTTTTATTCCAACCTTGCATCAAGGTACCTATAGATTGCTCGTTTAACAATTGTATAAGTAAAAGGTAGGTTAAGAGCGTTTGAAGTCTAATTTTTAATAAATAATAGTTTTTTGTTTCCCATGGAAGGAGTAGTAAAATGGTTTGACCCAGCCAAAGGTTATGGGTTTATCAAACCAGCAAATGGAGGTAAGGATGTTTTTGTGCATATAAGTGCGCTTGTGGCGTCTAGAGTAAGCATGATAGACCAAGGTCAATCGGTGGACTTTGAAATCACCAGCGATAGAGGTAAGGAGGTAGCTAGTAACATTAAAGTGCTTGATGTGTAAACCACACATCAAGCACTTTTTAAATTTTAACATTGTACTTTGAGTAATACTTTTCAAAATTATAATCTGCCATCAGCTCTTTTAGGAGCGTTGGCAAGAATGCAGTATGACCACCCTACTGCTATTCAAGATCAGGTGATTCCAGTAGCCTTGACCGGTCAAGACATCTTGGGTTCTTCTAAAACAGGTAGCGGCAAAACAGCCGCTTTTTCTATACCTGTAGTGGCACAGCTTATGCAGCGTTCTAGTGGCAGTGTGTTGGTATTGGCGCCTACACGAGAGCTTGCTGAGCAGGTAGCAGGCGTGATGTCAAGCATGGTGAGTGGCTGTAAGCATTTGCGTACGGTATTGTTAATAGGAGGAGAGCCTATTGGGAAGCAGTTAATGCGTTTGCGTACAAACCCCAACATTATTGTAGGTACACCTGGTCGTGTAGAAGATCATTTATGCAGGGGTTCGTTGCATTTGGATGGCACTACCTTTTTGGTATTGGATGAGATTGACCGAATGCTGGATATGGGTTTTTCGATTCAGATCGATAAGATTATTAAGCGTTTGCCGGTAGAACGACAAACTTTAATGTTTTCAGCTACTTTGGATAGAAGCATTGAGCGATTGGCTGGGTCTTATTTAAGGCAGCCGGCACGGATTAATGTGGAGATTGCGGATAATGAATGCAAAAATATTCAAGAAGAATCTCTTTATGTACCAGAATCAGGAAAGTTCCAACTTTTATTGGAGCAACTTGGTAAGCGAGAGGGCTCTGTTATCATCTTTGTAAAAACGCAAATAAGAGCTGATGGCATCAGTTACCAATTGCAGCAAGCAAATTTTAAAGTTCGTGCGATTCATGGTGGATTGAAGCAGCACCAACGCAAGCGTGTAATAAAAGACTTTAGAAATAAGCATTATTCTATTATTGTAGCCACTGATGTAGCTGCAAGGGGATTGGATATTGATCACATCAAACATGTAATCAATTATGATTTTCCGCAAGCTGCTGAAGATTATACCCATAGAATTGGTAGAACTGGTAGGGCTGGTGCTACAGGCTTTGCTTTATCTATGATTGCTTCTCCTCAAGAAAAGAGGCTTTGGCGTATTATTCATAATGAGCCAGTAGAAAAAGAAGAGAGGCGTTCGTTTAGACAAGGTTCAGGTTTTAATCGATTTAAATCTCGTCCTTTTAGGCGTAGTTTGTCAGGTTAAGCATAGTTCTTGCTTAGCCTATTTTACTTAAAGACCAGCACTCATTCATTTTTGAGGGTTGGTTTTTTTTATATATGCCTTCTATGTACCTGTTTAAAGCTGCAATCCCTCACTGCAAACTGTCGTATGTTTTTCTATTCATCTGTAAGCTACACTTTCTAATTGCACCCTTATTTAGATGGTCTTATGATGTAGAACTTTTCATATGGAGGGGGCTGTTGGACCTGTTGGGTTAGGCTCTATTATGTGGAACGTTTCATATAGATGGTTTTTTGTATCTGTTGGGCTTGTAGTTTTATTTTGGTTATTCTGGGTGCAGTGCGATCCAGTTAAACTTGCTATGGGTAAGTAAAGTAAGGAATTGATTAATAATCATGTTATGCTGTTTTTCATTTTCACCTATAAATGAGCTTTATTGTAGTTGATTTACTACCTAAACGAACTAGGTAGATGCTTGTTTAAGCTTAA
Source organism: Cardinium endosymbiont of Nabis limbatus (assembly GCF_965196625.1). Lineage (GTDB taxonomy): Bacteria > Bacteroidota > Bacteroidia > Cytophagales > Amoebophilaceae > Cardinium. The sequence continues at coordinate 752,905 of NZ_OZ239769.1, forward strand.
TATTAATACCTTTTAAGGTAAAAATGTAAGCGTATAAACAAACTTTGTAGGTGTAAGTAAATGATTGCGTTTATACAAAACTTTATAGGTATCTGTTCACACAATGGCGTCAACTTAAGGGGTATATTGTATTGACTATCCAATAAAAAATCATTTTAATGGGCGGTTGTTTCCATTGCGTCAAGTTAAATGGGAACAGCATATTAGATATGTTTTTTTTGCTTGATTAAAGTTTCAACAAAAGATAAAAATAAAGGATGAGGGCTAAATGGTCTAGACCTATATTCTGGATGAAACTGGACTCCTATAAACCAAGGGTGTCCATCTAGCTCTAGCGCTTCAACCAAATTGCCATCAGCTGAGATGCTACCTACGCGCATACCCGCTTTTTCAAAAGCATGTTTATAGTTTATATTAAACTCAAAGCGATGCCTATGCCGTTCTATAATTTGGTCAAGTTTATAGATCTCTTTGATTTTACTGCCATGCGTCAAAATGCTTTCATAGTTCCCAAGGCGCATGGTGCCTCCTAAATTTGAGGTATGTGCACGCATTTCTTTTTCTTCTCCATTGTGCCAATTCGTCATCAAATCAATCACATTGGCGCAATTACTTGTAAACTCTGTAGAATTTGAATCTTTTATCCCAAGCACATTCCGCGCAAACTCTATGGCGATTAATTGCATACCAAGACAAATACCAAATAAAGGAATTTTATTTTTTCTGGCATATTCAATTGCCTTGATTTTGCCTTCTATGCCTCGTATCCCAAATCCTCCAGGAATCATGATGCCATCAATGGTATGTAATTTTTCATTAATCTGATAGTCAGGGTCATCTGAATCAATCCATATTAGGTTTATTTTATATTTGTAGTGAATGCCTGCATGTAAAAAAGCTTCTACAAGAGATTTATACGCATCCTGGAAGCTATTATACTTGCCAACAATGGCTACATGTACGTTTTTTTCACAAGCTGTAATCCCGCTTTCAATGAAGTGCCATTTGTCTAAGTTGATGGTATCTGAATACGTTAAGCCAAAGTATGTGAGGATCTCTTTATCAATATTATGCTTATAGTAAGAAAGAGGTACATGATATATGGTCTTTTGATCCATGCCAACTATTACTCTATTGTTTGGAATGCTGCAAGCAACGGCTATCTTATGCAATAAAGATGGTGGAATGGCTCGATCAGCTCTGCATATTATTAAATCTGGTTGAATGCCTATAGACCTTAGCTCTTTAACGGAATGTTGTGTAGGTTTTGTTTTAAGCTCGTCAGCAGTTGCAATATAAGGCAGTAAGGTGAGGTGTATAGATAAAACGTTGGTACTGCCTAGTAGGTATCTGATTTGTCTAATGGTTTCAAGATAAGGCAATGCTTCTATATCCCCAACTGTACCACCTATTTCGCATATCATGAAATCTACCTCATTTTCACCAAACTTAATAAAATCTTGTATCAAATCTGTTAAATGGGGGATGATTTGAACGGTGCCTCCAAGGTAGTTGCCTTTCCGCTCTTTACTAATAAGCTTTTCATAAATTTTGCCACTGGTTATAGTGTCATGCTTGGAGGCAGGGATATCTGTGAATCTTTCATAATATCCAAGGTCTAGGTCGGCTTCTTCTCCATCAGATGTCACAAAGACCTCGCCATGTTGATACGGACTCATCGTGCCAGGATCTACATTTAAGTAGGGATCCAGTTTTTTTAATCTAATCCGATAGCCATGGGCTTGCAATAGTGCGGCTATGCTGACTGCACATACCCCTTTCCCTAGTGAAGAAACGACCCCGCCTGTAACAAAAATATATCGACACATAATTTATAATATTACTAAATCTATTGTACGCAACCTAGCGAAAGGAAAGGTAAAATAGATATATTTATCTAGTGCAATGCTTTTTCAATACAATCTCCCCAGCTGTTGATTTTTTGGATGAGCTGGTTGGTTTGTGTTGCATCTGCTTCTTGCACTTTTAAATAGCCTACGAGGCAATCGAATGCTACCATAGCCAATAAGTCTTGGTGATCGTGAATGCCCAGTTTTTTTTGATATCCTTGAATCCGCTCTGCTAAGATTTTACTAGCTGCTCTTACAAAGGTTTCATCCTCCGGTTGCACCTTCATGGGATAGATCCGGTCACTAATTTTAATTTTTATAGAAAGTGATTCCATTTTTTTATGTTTGTTCAAAATAGGCTAAACAGAGATCTATTTCTTTGATATACTTATTAATTTGATGCGTTAAATCATTATCTAACAGCAGGGCTTTATCTTTTGCTGCGGTTGGTCTATTCAGGTTTGTTTTTGGTGCTTCCAATAGTTCCTTTAATCGTTTGTTGTCTGCTGTTAATTGGATGATTTTTTTTTGGTCGTCTGCATGGGACTGCAGCAGCTGCATAAGCGCTTTTTCAAAGCGCGCTATGGTGAGGTGCGCCTCTTTAGATGGATTATCTTCTAATAATGGCATTTAAATCACGTTCAAAAGTTTGAATCAGTTGGTGCATGATTTGGTCAATACTTTTGTCATCTAGTGTTTTGTTTCTATCCTGTAGGGTAAAACGAATCGCATAAGATTTTTTATCTGCTGGTAGCTGTGACCCCTCGTAGACATCAAAAAGATGGATGGCTTGAATAGGTTTATGCCTCTGCTTTAGAATGAGCGCTTTTATGCTTTGGAATACAACCGCCTTATCTACTATCAAAGAGAGGTCTCTTGTAACAGCAGGAAATTTAGAAACAGGCTCATAAACTTTATGCGGTTTATGCATCTTTAACAGGTGGCTCCAATCAATATCTGCAAAGAAAACAGGTTGTTCCAAGGAAAAATAATCTACAATAGATGACTCGATTTGACCAAAAGTCATAACTACGGTTTCTTTATATAGGCCTTGAACAGCTTGTGTATAGCATGGGTCTATGGCTGCTCTATAAGATAAATCCATAATGCCCAGCTTTTGCATAAGCTGTTCTATAGTAGCCCGCAAGCTATCTAAGGTTACAGGGCCCAGCTGACGCACCCAATTGGGTCGTTCTATTTGACCAGTCAGCCAAAGGGCAAGCCTTTTTGTTTCATGATAGGATGTACCATCTTGGCTATAGGTAGTTCCCAGCTCAAATAGCTTTAAATCATACTGACGGCGTGCAATATTATAGGTGATGACTTCTAGCCCGCTAAAGAGCAGTGTAGGGCGTAATATACCAGTAGACCCACTGAGTGGATTGAGAATCGAAACGGCTTTTTCAGTATGCCCTAGCGCTGCATAGGCATCTTTTGTTAAAGAATTGGTGCATATTTCATAATAGCCATTGGCTACCAATACTTTACTTATTTCTTCTGCGACCGTATAGGCGTTATCTATTTTATGCTCAGGTGAAAAGTAGGTAGCTGTTAAGTGGTTGGGTAGGCGGTCGTAGCCATATATGCGTGCAATTTCTTCAATTAGATCCGCTTTTCTGGTCACATCTACTCGGTAAGGTGGTACTTTTGCTGTAAACCCTTGATCAGTTGTTGCTTCAATAGCTAGTTCTAAGTCTGTTAAAATTTGTTTAATAATCGTTGGGTCAATCGTTATACCTAAAGAGCGGTTGATTGCAGCATAGGTTATAGGAATGGTAAAGTGTGCGCATGGTGTGGGATAATATTCTACCACTTCGTATGCTTCTGCAGATGGGATCAGCTCTTGTAATAATAGTGCTGCTCTTTTTAATGCATAAAGGGGTAGGTTGGGGTCTGTTCCCCGTTCAAATCGGAAAGAGGCATCGGTTTTAAGGGAATGGTGTTGGGCAGCACGGCGTATAACCGATGGATTAAAATAGGAACTTTCTATGAAAATATGTTGCGTGGCATCGGTAATACATGTCCTGAGTCCGCCTAGGATGCCAGCCATTGAGATAGGCCCTGCTCCGTCGCAAATCATTAACTCATGGCCCATTAGTTTTCTTTCTACGCCATCTAAGCCTGTAAACAAGGTAGCTGGAGGGCATTTCTGAACCGTAAGGGTATCGCCGATGAGGGTATCATAGTCGAAAGCATGTAATGGCTGCCCCAATTCATGTAATACAAAATTGGTTACATCTACTACATTATTAATGGGTTTGACCCCAATATGGGACAACCTAGTCCGAAGCCATTCAGGCGAAGGTTGAATCGAGATATTTTTAAGCAGTAGACCAGTATAGCGTGGGCATAGGTCAGGATCTATGCGCCCTATTTTTAATGGGCAATCGAACCGTACTGGGCGAAAGGCTTCAATAGAAGGAAGCGTAATAGGAAGATGCCAAATTGCTTTAAGTTCTCTGGCCACACCTAGGTGTGAGCAGCCATCTGCTCTATTGGGTGTAATCTCGATTTCTAATATTTCATCTAGTAGCGCTTTGAAGTAGGCTTTAGCAGGGGTGCCTGCAGGTAGTGTAGTGGTCAATACCAGAATGCCTTCATGGGTTGGGCTGATGCCTATTTCATCTGCTGCGCAAATCATTCCTTCAGACCAGACGCCCCTAATCTTAACTTTTTTAATTTGAAAAGGAGCTTGGTCTGCATAATTATAAATCGTACTGCCTACGGGTGCAACTACTACTTTCTGCCCCACTTGCACATTAGGGGCCCCACAAACAATAGTGCATGGCTGCTCTGATCCAATGTCTACTAAGGTTTGTTTTAACCTATCTGCATTAGGGTGTGGTAGACAAGCTACCACATCACCTATGATAAGTCCTTCTAAATGACCCTTAATGGCAGGATATATATGGGCTACTTCTAACCCTCTTTGGGTTAAAAGAGCTGCCACATCAGTGGCCTTTACATCAAAATCAATATAGGACTTCAGCCAGTTTAAGGATATTTTCATAGCTTACCATTAATTTTGATGACTTACGCGCTCTAGTAACTCCACTTTATAGGCCTCCCAATCATTAATAGGATTTCTAGCTACACCAGAATCCATAGCAGCCTGTGCAACGGCTATAGAAACTTTAGAGAGCAAACGCGTATCCATCGGCTTAGGGAGTAGGTATTCTTTGCCAAAATGTATGGTCCCACCATAGTATTTACGCACACAAACGGGTACTTCTTCTTGTGCCAGTTGTTGAATGGCTTGTACAGCAGCCTGTTGCATGGCTCCATTAATGGCAGAAGCACGTACATCTAAGGCACCTCTAAAAACATAAGGGAAGGCAAGTAAATTATTTACTTGGTTGGGGTAATCGCTACGTCCGGTAGCAAAGATCACATCTGGTCTAGTGGCCATAGCATCTCGATAAGAGATTTCTGGGAGCGGGTTGGCCAACCCAAAAATAATAGGATCGGTAGCCATGCGCTCTACACTTTGGCTCATTAATAGATTGCCAGAAGAGAGGCCTATAAATACATCCGCCCCAACCACTGCATCATGTAGGGTATGTACAGGACGGTCTGTAGCAAATGGTGCTTTAATCGGGTCAAGATCATCTCTATCTTTACGAATAACCCCTTTTCTATCGCACATAACGATATGGGCCGGATTGGCGCCTAAGGCAATCAAAAGTTTTGCCGTAGCGGTTGCGCCTGCGCCCGCTCCACTAAAAACAATCTGTACCTGTTTAATATCTTTATTTACAATTAATAAGGCATTTAATAAAGCAGCAGCTGCCACAATAGCGGTAGCATGCTGGTCATCATGCATAATGGGTATATCCAATTGAGCCATTAAAGCTTCTTCGATCTGAAAACATTCAGGTGCTTTAATATCCTCTAGGTTAAGCGCACCAAAAGTAGGCGCCAAGGCTTTAATAACTTGTATCACATCTTCAGGAGCAGTTGCATCAATTTCAATATCAAAAGCATCCACGCCAGCAAACTTTTTTAAGATCATGGCCTTGGCTTCCATCACTGGTTTAGCCGCTAAAGGACCAATGTGACCATAACCCAATACAGCGGTTCCATTGGATATCACACCTACTAAGTTGCCTTTATTAGTATATTGGTAAGCTTTTTCGTTAGCGGCAGCAACTTCTTCGCAAATCACACCCACGCCAGGGGTATAAGCCGTAATGATATCACGAGGGGTATGGAATGATTTGGTGGCACAGGTACCTATCTTACCAGCAGGAAATTGCGCATGATAGGCTAGAATTTCTTCTTTAGTAACAACTGTTTTATTCATAATATGTATACTTTTTATGTGTAAATGCTTGATTTTGGCTTAAAGAATTTCTTACTTTAAACCATAGACCGCTTTCAAAACGCGCTTTCTAATGGGCATTAAGTAGGTTTTGAAAAAGGTCTAATGGCTGAGCCAAGTTAGCATTTTTCAACCATTTATACCAAAGGTAGCAGTCGACTTCTTTTCGAAACGCGTGTTTCGAAAAGAAGTCGAGTCTGAATTAAGCGCCTAGCTTATGGTTCAGTTGTTTGCTGCGCAATTGCCCACAAGCGGCGTCAATATCTGTACCGTGCTCTGCACGCACAACGGCATAGATCCCCTGTGCACGTAGCGTAGAAACAAAACGATGAATGGTTTGAGGGGTACTGCGTTTGTAATGGTCTAATTCATCTACAGGGTTATAAGGAATCAGATTTACATAAACCAGATGGCGTTGCTTGCGTGCTAAAATTAAATTGGCTAGTTCAAAAGCGGATGATTCTGAGTCATTTACATCCTTTAGTAGAATGTATTCAAAGGTTACGCGTCTGTTTGTCTTATCCAAGTAGTAATCGATAGCTTCCATAAGTTTTTCTATGGGAATGGCTTTGTTGAGTTTCATGATGCGTGTGCGCAGCGGATTATTGGCTGCATGCAAAGAAAGCGCAAGGTTTACCTGTAGTCCCTCATCTGCAAAGGCTTTGATTTTGCGGTCTAGTCCACTGGTAGAAACGGTAATATGTCGCGCACCAATAGCGAGGCCTTTGGCATGATTCACAATGCGTATAAAGCGCAAAACATGGTCATAGTTATCGAATGGTTCTCCAATACCCATGACTACGATATGGCTAATTCTTTTTTGTTCAGGCGCTATATCTAATTTTTTTTGCATGTGGAGCAGTTGTTCGACTATTTCACCTGCTGTTAAATCTCTTTTCTTGGTTAAAAGACCACTGGCACAAAAGGTACAACCAATGTTACAACCTACTTGTGTGGTCACACAAATGGATAGACCATAGCTGTGTTCCATTAAAACCGTTTCAATTAAATTGCCATCTGTCAGTTTCAGCAAACATTTAATGGTGCCATCTTTTGCATATTGAACTTTATCTTCTGTCATAGAAACCAGTGAAAAGTGGTTATCCAAAAGCGATCGGGTGGTTAAACTTAAGTCACTCATTTCACTAAAGCTACTTACACGTTTTTGGTAGAGCCATTTCCAGATTTGGGCACAACGAAAGGGTTTTTCGCCTTGTTCTTCTAACCAAAGCATCAACTCTTTGTCCGTTAAATTATAGATAGACCTCTTTCGAAGTTCAATTTCTGATGGCGATTTTGGTGTTGAAGCGTTCGAAAGAGGTTGACTAGATGGTTTTGGTAAACAGCAGTGGTTTGACATAGGATAATGTGTGTTGTTCCATGAATGTAGCAAAGCTACTAAAAATATATCATGCGGTTGATCTACTTTTCAAAAAACTTAGGTAAATGATGCTTGGCTATGTAAAGTATAATTTTTTTTTTAAATTATTAAGCTATAAAACAAACTGGTTGATTTAAGTTTGTTAAACTTGTAGCAAGTTGCTTTGTGGAATGCTTGCTTTGAAATGGTTAAGTTAGTCCATACAAAGGATGTTGATTCAGTTGTTTTTGAGCTACCATAATAACTAAACCTATCTACTTAAGAAATTATGGAAAATAAAAAAGTTTTTCTATTGTGGTTGTTATCATTCGGTGCATGCAATACTGTAGCTAAGCAATATCGGTTTAGAAGATGTGCATGCTGTTGTTACTGCTACTCGTGCTGCTGCTCGTGTGGTTGCTGCTCGTGTGGTTGTTAATGTTGCTGTGCCTACTCTTCATAGTTGTGCTAAGGGTGTGGTGGGTGCTGCTACTGCTATTGGTGGTTTTGCTAATCGGGTTGCTTCTGCTGCTGCTGAGGTTGCCCGTGCTACTGACCGTTGAGGTTTTTATTTTGCAGTATTATTCAACTGTATGGCAAGGTTACACCGAAAAAAGGAAAAGCACGCCTTGGAAAAAGTTGCACGTGTCCCCGGTTAGTAGTCTGCCTATAAAAAAAAGTGTGGCGCACAGCGTCTCAGTTCGACATCTTTTTTTCAGGTAGATTAAAGTGTGAGCTGAGATGAGCCAGCAAACTGATACAGCTTAGATGAACACTTCCAACGCTTCGAGGAAGATAGTTATGATAAACAAGCCTATACAAGCTTCTGGATACGAGAACGAGATAAACCAGTAAGAAGAACAATATCCTCTATGGCGTAGCCATTCAAAAGCATGGATTTGGCAATTCCTAACTTACCTTCTTCTGTGCCTTCTAATTTACTTTTTCCTGTCCTATTTTGATATCTTCTTCCCTATATTTTTGTGCTATAGTTCTCATCATATCTTCCTTATTTTCTTTATCAAGGATAATACAAGACTTAAAGTTTTCTAAAAATTTCTCCCATAGCTTAAGCATATCACGGAAGTGAACATGCTTCATAAAATATTCGAGCATGACTAGATGCGCCTTATTTTTGATCTCATCATCTGGCATAGCATATAGGTCTACCAATTGATAATCACCCCCCATTAGCTCTTTAGCAAGACTAGGTTCACTAAACAACTCCCATAAATTTCTTGGGACACTAAAGGGTTTATTACCATGGTATACGACCAGCGGAATTACTAAGGGTAATTTGGACACATGATCTGTTTTATGCCTTTCAAGTAAGAGAAACATATATTTCCATAACTTAAACGCTGTCCAATACTTAGGGCTAACCTCTGCCTCTATTAACGTGTAAATGAATGCTTTTTTATTGTTTTTCATCTTTATAGAAAAACCAAATCACTAAGTTTTCTTCTACAAATCATTCTTTTTCAACTTTAAGCGTGTTCAGATCCAATAATGATTTACAAGACTCTGGTAAATAATGGGTTAAAAACTCCTTAGCAGCTATTGGATCGGAAAGAATTTTTTTAGCGAGCCTATCATGCTTTACTCTTTCTGTCATAAAGGTAGCTTTTTAATAAGCATTAAATAGTTGGAAAGGAATAATTACTTAAATGTATTTGTAGGTACAAATATAAAATACTAGTTCTTTTAAGTTACAAAAAAGTATTTTACTTTAATTTATATGAGAGATATTTCTATTTTTTTGTCATAATACCCTTTTCTTTATTTGTATTTTTGCAAACCTCCAGTGCCTGTTTAGCGGCTTTCTTTAACGCTATTCCTATCTCTTTTCCTAAGTATGTATTGGCTATTTGCACATCTATAGCTAATGTTTCTTGCGCCATATGTTGAACCTCTGTTAGATGGATATAGCCTGCTGCATGACGTAGGTCATAAATCCGTTCAGCCAGTTTTATAAATAGAACAGAAAGCTGTACGTGATCTTCTTTAATTGCTTCCTTTAATCTATTTTTTACATAAAGTAAAGAAGCATGATCTAAGTCTTGGCGTTTATCTATACCTACCACATTTAACACAAAGGCATAAACACCTAAATTATAATGTTTCTTGATATAAGAAAGCGGCAAACAAGTACGACGAACCAACTCATAAAGTAAAGAAGCATAAAATCACTTTAGGAGAGTGAACAACCCATTCTACCACTAATGCAGCAATCCCTACAGATCGAACATAAAACAACTGTCCAGAGTCATGCCGTTTAAAGCCAAAATGTTTCCGCAATAATAAAATCAAGCCAGAAATTATTTTCATATCAATAGGATCCTCTTGAAGAGAGGATTTGCAAACACAGTCATGGAATTGCATCAATACCATCATCGAATCGGCTTGTTCTTTAGGTGTGACAGGCGCTCCTGTGGTTAAAGTATCTATAGGCAATTTAGTAGTCATCCTACTAAGGATATCCGTAACCTTGTTTGGCAATACCAATAACATAGCTTTTTTGCTAGCATCATCAGGAGCTTCTAAATATCCATAGTGTGCCCCAATAATAGTGGACATAGTTTGCATCTGAAGATCTATTGATGGGAGAGCTTCCCGTTTACCTTTAGTTTCCATATAATCCATGAGATCATCATATTGCTTCTTCACTTTAGGTAACACTTTCGCATCAACAGTAGTATGGCTGATAACCAGAGCAGTAGCTTTAAAATCCATAAAGGTAGGGTAGCTGTTATCGATAGGATCTACTTGTATAAAGTGCAAAGTAGTAGGATGCAGTTGTATACGAATAACTGGTGAAATATCGTTCTCTATTTTAGCAATCCTTAAAACAGATTGAACCAATAAATAAACTAATTGGTTGATATCGCCTATAATAGATAGGCTTTTATCAGCATCGTTTATTGTTTCTAACAGGATCCTAGGTGGATCAATAATCTCTTGGAATAATGCCACTTCCACTTTACGAATCAGTTTATCGAAAGTAATTTGAGTAGGCTGTAACAGCGCATGATCTTTATATTTTTCTCTCCTATTGAAATAGGCTATCCAATCATAAAACTTATTGATAATACTTTGTAAATCTTGCTTATAAATAGGAGTATTATTATCTAAGAATGAGATAGATTCCTCAATCTTACCAACTACTTGGTTTAAAATAAGCCCATAACCCCTAGGGCTAGAGGAAGTAGTACCATTAGATGGAACCAGCGATGCATCATATAGGCATGCTTTTAACTTTTGTCCCTCCTTAAACTCTTCTTTACCATTCAAGTAACTTACTTTATCATAATAACTATTTACCTTAAGCCTAAGGTAAACAAAAATGCCAAAAACAAGTAATCCTAAGCCTAAACAAATCAATAATAGAAATGCAATAGTTGATGACGATAGAACCAGAACGAATGGATTTGTACAATAGACTGAACTAAGAAATATAGCGATTAATAGAGTAGCTATTAAAAAACTTACACCCAGATATAAGGGTAGGGCCAACAAGGTTACCGATAAATGAGTTAGAGATAATCCTAAGGTTAAAAAAAGATTAGTGCCATGCCACCAGTGCCAAAGTACATTGATAGGAAGGCAAAAAGCCAGACCTATTGTAAAAAATAGCCCCATCATCCAACCTGGAATATGTTGTATCTTGTCTGATATAAATGTGCTATGTCCTAAAAAAAAGCACCTAACAAAGTTTGGCATATAAGCCAATAACTATGACCTGAAATAGAGGCTATAAAGTAAGTCAATAAATTACTGATGACAGTATAGAATCCAATAAATGTTAGTGTATAATGATTGGGTTGAAGCTTAGCTAAAGTATTTTTTTTATCCGTCCAAAAATTTTTAATCCTTTCTTTTCGTTCTGCCTTCCTACGGGCATTTTCTTGTTGAATTTGTTTCAGCGTATCATCTGTACCCACCCAACCTGCACTTTCTGGCTGTTTTAGGAAATAGTGAGCGACCATCATAGCTAATCCATTGGCCAACATAGAAATGAAAGAACCATCTATTCCTGTTCCAGGCTCAACACACTTATTCCAAGCTAAAATCGTTAATACACCTGTAGCCATACCGATCAAAGCGGTACGAGAGGTGCCGCGAAAACCAAAAACCGATAGTAGAAAGGGGGCCGTTATTATAGGTATAGAAAAACCTAATCCTAATTTTAGTAAATCCAATAAATTTCTACAATAAAAAGCTAAAACCATAGCGAATATCCCTATCGCTATGGAAGTTATCCTAACAAGTCGAATCTGATAAGGATGAAACATTACTTTTAGAAATTTTACACTTTCCAGTATATCATGGCTAACTATAACGGAACAAGAGTTCAATGCAGAATCAGGTGTGGACATAGCCATGGCCAATAAACTGATTGTAACAAAACCCTGAAAAATAGGTGGAATATGCTCCATAACATAACCCCAAACGCCTATCATAGGTAAGTTTGGCGCCCATACAAAAACAAATAAGCCAATAAGGATGATAAGATTGTCTATAAACAAGCAAGCAATACCAGAATAGAAAAAAACCTTTTTTGCTTGAATAGGACCAGAAGACATGTAAATCCTTTGTATAGTTGTAGGTTTTATGAAATTCAATAAATAAGATAAAAGCAATGCAACCATACCAACTAGATTAGTATCAAAACGAAAAACAGTCGAAAACTGAAATTTTTCTTGAGTTTGTAAAAAGGAAATAACTTCTGGAAATGGATTTCCTGCATTTATAAAAATAAACCAAGTAAGAAGAGGAATAATAATAGAAAAGGTCAAAAACTGGAATACATCTGTCAAAGTGACTGCACGAATACCTCCAAATGTAGAATATAAAATAAGGATTAAGGTGGCAAGAATAGTAATAACGCGATAATTAATTAAATCTACACACATTCCAATTACGAGTGACATTACATTAATTTGCAGCGCAATAGTAGCAATAGAAGCACAAATTCCAGATAAAGCTGTAATAATCCTTGCATACCTACCATATACACTACCTAGCGTTTCTGCCATAGAAAGATGCTTCATAAACGGACCCATACGTAATGCTAAAGGACTAATGACCCAAATGTTGAAGCTACCTATAAATGCAATGATTACCCAGTAGAGCCCACCACTATGAATTTCCTCTACAACATATACCAACGCTCCTCCACCATATGCGGTAGCTAATAAGGTAGCTACCAGGGTAGCTGTAGAAAAAGTTTTATTTCCTATTGCATATTCTCGAATGGTGGTTGACTTATTATTATAACTATAGTAGATGCCAGTGGCTAAGGTAAGTAGCAAAAAGATTACTACCATAATAAAAGGAAGATTAGACATAAGGGACATAAGATTTGAATATACGTTTTCTGTATCTGGATCAGATGTGGAATATCCATTTGTATTTATTAAGGAGCCAATTCACACCTCATCATAATATAGTGAACAATAATAAAAAAATATTAATGAAGTTCATTGACCAGTTTAGAGCAGAACACCTGCCATTTAACTTAAGAATAAAATAAGTAGACATGATACGTATGTTTGTATTTCAGTACTTTTAATAGAAAATAAGGATATAATATTACGTATACATCCGTTATTTAGCCAGTTATTTTACATGCTTGTGGAATAATTTTAGAAGACTTCCGTAGAACGGATTTTGCCAAAATGGAACCAAGATAAGCGTGATACATTAAACCACGGGATCCTAATCCTGGAGCCTGTAAATTATTTTGTGTAAGTGCCGTTTTTTAGGAGAATCTTCCCTCAAATTCGATAGCGAATCGATTCAGAGCCGCTCTCCAATCATGTAAAGACATAGTCCACTTTTGTGATGCCTTCTGTATGGCTAAATATACTACTTTTAATGCAGATTGGTCATTAGGAAAAATTTTACGGTTATTGATAGATTTTCTAATAACGCTATTGAGTGATTCAATGGCATTGGTCGTATAAATAATTTTTCGTATTTCATCAGGATAGTCAAAAATAGTTATAATGTTGCTCCAATTTTTATGCCATGAACGACTAATAGCTGGATATTTTTTATCCCATTTTTCACTAAAAATAAGAAGTGCTTCTTCCGCTTGCTCAAGAGAAATAGCGCGATAAATAACTTTAAGATCCGATGCGACGGACTTCATGTCCTTATAGGGTACATAACGTAACGAATTACGAATAAGATGAACAATGCATAACTGAATTTTGGTTTTTGGAAATACTGTATTAATAGCATCTGGAAATCCGGTTAATCCATCAACACAAGCAATAAAAATATCCTTAATGCCACGATTATTTAACTCAGTTAATACTGAGAGCCAAAATTTTGCACCTTCGGTTTCTGCTATCCACAAACCAAGTAATTCTTTTTGCCCTTGACAATTAATGGCTAATGCCAAATAAATTGATTTGTTGATTACGCGTTTATCTTGATGACACTTGATAACGATACAATCTAAATACAATATGGGATATACTGTTTCTAATGGACGATTCTGCCAAACAGTAATCTCCTCAATAACAGATTCAGTTACTTTCGAAATTAAACTGTGTGATACCTCTGTACCATACAGCTCTTTGAATGTATCTGAAATATCTCTGGTAGTCATCCCTCTAGCATAAAGAGCCAAAATTTGTTCATCAAATTCAGTGAAGCGAGTTTGCCCTTTGCGAATGATTTGAGGATCGAACGTGCTGTTTCGGTCACGTGGCGTATTAATTTCCATTTCGCCAAAATCACCCTTTAATCGCTTAGGAGAGTAACCATTACGGCTATTTCCCGTGTTCCTGCCTTCTATAGCATGCTTTTCATAGCCAAGATGATCCTCTAATTCTGCATCCATAGCACGTTCTACCGTGATTTTTAATAGTTGCTTGCTGAGAATAGCTAAATCTTTTTCACTCTTAATAGACTTCGACAATTCATTTAGTAGATTTGGATCTATATTTATTTGTTGTTGTTCCATTGCTTATGACTCATTTATAACTAACGATTTAATCCGTTAGATTAGTTAATAATAAGCATTTACACAATTTTATTTACAAACTCTAATCCTGTAAAACACCAAGTTTTATTATCTAATTGATCAATAATTGGATAAGAGGACACTAATGAACGGTACACCCTAATACCAGACTTGTAGCCCAGTACTTGAATATCACTTTTAAACCATGGATCTACTTGATATCGAATAAGTTTTGTAGCCTCATCTAATGTAATATCTGTTAAGTCTGTTCTAGACGTTGTACCCATATAACATATGTTACTTTGATCCGTTAGGCTTAAATAACCGTTACCAATAAGTCCATAAGTCAATCTTTTTTCGCATACTAATATCTCTCCTCTTTTTAGCACTAAATTTAATTCAGGATATAAGCCAACAATATTAGCACCACAAGCTAGAATTACCTTATCAAAATGAGCACTGTCATTGAGCGTAAAAGCCTGTAACGCTAATTCAGCCCCACAACGAGCACATAAATGCCAAATTCCTTTTAAATAAATATCCATATAGACACTTAATCCACCTGGAATAAATAAAGCTGACCTATATATTCCTGTCTCATTATATGTATGCTGTAGGTCCCATAAGGATAGATCCTCTTGTGTTTGGACTATATTAGAAAAAACTTGTTGATCCTCTGGATTTATAGCGCAACGAACAATACCACTTGGTTTATAGGTTGCTTTCCCTATAGCCTTTGCTGCTGCATCTAGTAATTGTATGGTTGCGGCTATACCTTGTTGGGCACGCCAGTTAAGTTGTGCAAGAGAACCTGTATATGGATGCAATAATCCTGCAGCAGCTCCTGAAGCGCCTGCGCCTATACCTTCTTTCTCAAATAACTGTATTTTTAAATTACGGTCTATAGACAAAAGATGATAACAAGTAGCAAGTCCTGCAAGCCCTCCTCCTACAATGGCTATACGCATCCCTAATAATTATTTTATATGATGACTATCAGAAAGATTTTTATTAACAAACTTTACCAATAGAATTAACGCTATACTTATAAGTTATAAGCCTACAACTGAATATCAATATAAAAAACTTTTTAATGCGTCATGAATAAGATTAGTTTTAGAATAATAAATATCCCCTGATATACCCTTTTTACGTATATATGCTTCTATTTTATCTAGTATATCTTTAGAAACCACAAAACTCATTCTAGCTACTTCTGGCTTACTAGTAGCATTAGGAGTAAAATCATCTAAATAACTTTTTTGAGATTCTCTTTTATCATTAATTCCTATACGTTTACTCATTTTTACTATGAATTGTATAGGATAGATAAAATAATTGATATTCAAATGATTATATAAAAATTTATAAGGGAAAAGAGAAGCCTTTTTTATTCTGAATTAATTGGTTAACAAGGAGTTTAGAACCAAAATCAGACAAACTGGGCTTTTAGTTAAAAGACCCCTATAAGAAAACAGACTTAGCGTACAATAATTTCCTATATACAAGTTGACATATAATAGGGAGAATATGTCATAAATAAAAAACTGGTTAAATAAAACAAGACTTATCATGTATTTACGAACGATTTTACCTAGTACCCTTATATAGTGAAAAGTTAAACAAGGATCTAATACAGCATATTGTCAAAAGTAAAATAAAACGAAATAGTAGATTTTGAATGGAAAAAGTTTTGGTAGTTATCGTGTATATTATAATAACTATAAAAAACTTTATTATTATGTGTAGAAAGTTTAAAAGATATGTAGAGGTCATTGTATTTTACAAATTGGCATCCATTCTAGTTTCTATCTCATATTTAGTACTTACTACTGGATGTAATAAAATGGACTGGAAATATGGTGAAGATGAAAAGCCAACATATAGTTCGGAAATGTTGAGTAATGATTCACGTAATATTATTCATTTCAAATCTGATGAAAAGCCAGATTTACATATAGCAGTTGAACAAGGTGATATAAACGCGGTCAAATGTTTAATGAAAGATCAAAGTACTAATGTCAATGCAACATGTAAAGAAGGCAAAACCGCTCTTCATTTATCAGTAGAACTAAATAAACCAGATATCGTCTCGCTTTTAATTGAACATAAGGATATTGATGTCAATCAAGCCTATTTTAGAAATACCCCTCTTCATATAGCCTCAAGCTTGGGTTTCCTAGAAATGGTTAAAATATTACTAACTGATCCAAAAATTAATGTCAATGCAACAAACTATCACGATGAAACCTCTCTTCATATAGCCTCAAGCCGAGGTTTCCTAGAAATAGTTAAAATATTACTAACTGATCCAAAAATTGATGTTAAAGTTAATTTAAAAAATGATCGTGATGAAACCCCTATTTATATAGCATGGAAAAAAGGTCATACGAAAGTTTTTGAATTACTACTTCAAGATAAAGTGACCATACATAAGTGTTCTATATGCCTTGGTCTTATATCCATTGACAGTGATATTTTATATGTAACTAAATGTGGCCATATTTTTTATAAAGCATGCATAGAAAACTTGATAAATGAAGATATGAAGAACGATAGGAAAGAAACATCATGTCCTAATTGTAGGGCCGTTATCTTGAAAAGATAGTTAGTAAATGATTTTCAGATCGATGGGGGCTTTCTAACAGATTTTGTAAGTCGATAGCATTCTACTTAATTCTACCTTCAAATAGAGAGATACTAGGAGCATGGTGTACTCTAAATCCAAGTAGCCATGGTATAAAGCAGATGAAAATATCTAATAGTTTATTTGCTTTTTAATAAAATTTTTTCAAATTTTTAGAGTATTGTTGCTTCTTCAAGAAGTCAGTTTTAGGAACTAGTTTATGTAAAATCCATTTTAATTTTACATGGATTTAAAGTTGAAAGTAGGTAGAATGGCTGCAGCTATGGTCATCTTAAACTTGGTCAAGAAAATCTTATGTTGTCATGTTTCTATAGTGACATTTTATTGCTTAGTAGGAATCAAAAATTTATTCAAAAATAAAATACTTATACGGCACCTTAAAAAACAGTTAATTATATTAAAAATATATTAAAAATTTTACGCTACTTATTCCCATCTAAAAGCAATATAAAATGGGTTGCTCTGTCACCTTTTTTATTTTCATGATTTATTGCAAGTATCAGATCTAACCTAGCTAACCTGATGTAATCAATACATTTCTTTCTAATTCAACAGTTAATTTTAATAAAATGAAAAAATACCTGGTTAATTTATTAAAAAATAGATTTTATAACAAGGATTTATGCTCTTTTTTTAACTGTCTATTTTTGGCATGCTTTATATATGGCTGTAGTACGAAAAATATTAGTAATAAAAATGAAGAAGACTACATAACCAATAAAATGATAAACGACGATAATAATATGAGTCATTCATCAGCAAGTATACTAGATAAATATGGAAATAATGACTTGCATAGGTCAGCTAAAGAAAATAATTATTCTTTTATTAAAAATTTCATCGATAGTTTTAGTAATAATGATTTTCACTTTTTACTTGCTGCTTTAGAAGCAAAAAATTTCGCAGGTGAAACCGCACTTTATATTTTAGCCAAAAATAGTTGTTTAGATACTATTAAAATGGTCCTATGTAGGGTAGAATACCTACTTAAATCTGTCGTAAAGAAGGAAAGTATAGGTAAAATTTTAAGTCTTGAAAATAATTGCGGATATAACACGATTGATATTGCAGCCATAAATGGGCATGAACATTGTGTTATATTTTTATCGGATTATGTTGATCTAGAACAATTAGAATCTACTAAGTCGAAATTAAGTTTGTATACTCAGGGTCCTAATCCAAGTATGATGGAATTATTAGATAATATGATACGTATTAAAAACCTTTATATTTCAGTCAAAAACAAAAATTTAAATGATAACGATTTAGATGATTTTAAAAAAATCCTATGCAGATTATCTGTTCAAGATTTCTGCGATCACAAATATGAAAGTCAATATATAAAAGAAGTATTAAATCAACGAAATGGGCAAGAGTTCAGCCTGATTCATAGTCTATCCAAAGAAGGACGTATTGATTTTATTAAAATTATCTTGAAGCATATAACAACAGATGAATTAGAGGATATGATTCATACAAAAGGTTGTAGTTGTAATTGCCATGAAAGTGTGATCAAACTTTTATTTGATATAGATCAAGAAGGCAATATCCAACTGCATAATGCAATCAAAAATGGCAAATATTCTCGTGTTAATGATATTTTTGGCCGTTATGAAGATAAAGTCCATCGGTATAAAGCTACAATTGAAATGCTAAAAACACAAAATAAGCAAAGAGATACTCCATTACATATTTTATCCAAGATGTGGAATAAAGACAATGATGATGTTAGTGGAGATATACTTAAAATGATCTTAAAAGAACTTATACATGATGATCTAAATAAGGATATAGATGAAATTTTTAGTATTCAAAATAATGATCTCTTTACCTGTATTGATTTAGACATTCTAAAATACAATAATACAAATTTCATTGAAATTTTATTGGGTGAATTACAGCAGCATGGTTGTATCATATCACAAGATGTGCTAGAATCTACTATTCGTTTTGCAGAAAATCGAATTAAAGAAATTAGAAGTAGAGAAAATGTTAAATATCGTCAAAAGATTGAAGGTCAAATTCAACTAGTAAAAGGTTATATAGAATATCCAGCTAAACCTATAGATGAGCTTAGTAAATCTCTATCTGTCAAAGGAAAAAGATCTGATCCATGTCCAAAATGTGGAAAAATATTCTATGACAACGGGGCCTTAAATCAGCATATAAAAAGAAAACACTAGGATTATGTCCCCGAATCAGGACCTAGCAACAAGAAGCAGAAAACTGAATAGTAAGATTGAAAAATACAACCATAGTATATTTGGATCATTTAAGGGTGCTAGGCAAAATCGTTCGTAAATGTACGCTAAGGTTTTACCATTTAGCGGCATACTCCTCCATAATTTATAAAAAACAGGTATAAAAACAGGAACTAGGAAAAAACGTACCTATTTTTACCAATGTTATGAACACATAGTTGAGAGATCATCCACTACGATTTCGAATACCCTTTTTGTCGCCTGGCTTATTTTAAAACGTTCGTCTATGCGGTGGCCTACTACCCATAGAATCTGATATTTGCTTGTGACCACTAATGTTTTATTTTTAATGGCCATTGGTATTTTAAGGTCAATCAATAGATCGCTAATTTTTTTACGCCCTTGCATGCCAAGGGGGTAAAAAATATCTCCAGCTTTCCATGGGCGTATCGTCAGCGGAAATTGCAAGAGATCGTAATCAAATGCGCCCACCATTGCTGTTTTTTTTAATATATAGTCGGCTTTAGAGTAAAGGTGAAAGTGTAGGCTATGGCCACCATAGGCCAGCGATTCTGTAGCCGCTGCAATCGTTTTTTCTTGCAGCAGCGATGTTTTTTTTTTGCTGATTAACCACATTTTTCTATCTACATATAAGGTATAGTCTGTTGCATCGATGCGCTTTCCGCTCGCTCTAGTGCCGCTTATCAGCTTTTTGATTTGTATAAAGGTAAAACCATAAGGACGCAATAATTCAAATGCAACAGTAGCGGCCCATGGCTGATCGATGATTTGGTCGATTGCTAAGTAATGCGTCCTGTCTTTAAAAGTGCTGATCTCTTTTTTAATCTGAGCCAGATGGTCTTCAAAGAGGCTCCCTACCTCTTTTAATTTTGTAATGGTTTCTTGCGTAGTGGCTTCAAAGTTTGGGTTAATTTGGTGTAGCAGGGGAATGATTTTGTTGCGGATAAAGTTTCTTTTATAATGGTTGCATCTATTTGAGCTGTCTTCCTGCCAATGGAGTTTTTCTTGTTGCGCATAGGCTATGATCTCCTTTTTGCTGGTAAAAAGCAAAGGACGTATCACCTGGCCATGTATCGGCTGCATACCATAAAAGCCTTTAATGCCTGTGCCTTTAATAAAGTTGAATAGTATGGTTTCAACTGAATCATCCCAGTGGTGTGCTGTAGCGACTTGATGCCATCCATGTTCCTGCAGCAGTTTGTGAAAAAAATTATACCGTAAAGTCCTGGCAGCCATTTGGATCGAAACCTTCTGGTGATGCGCAAAGGTGGTCGTCTCGAATCGGGTGGTATAACAGGGTACCTGATAGGAAGCGGCCAATGCTTTGACCCACTCAGTTTCTTCATCTGCTTCTGCGCCACGTAAGTTGAAATTACAATGGGCAATCGCAAAAGGCAGGCTAGCCTGTTTAAATAAGTGCGTGAGTACTACAGAGTCTACGCCGCCGCTTACGGCTAAAAGCATAGTTTGGTCTGGATTTTTGATCAGTTGTTCGCGCTGCAGAAAGGCTAAAAAAGATGCTAACATAGATGTAAAAAAGAGTGGTTGTTTTCCTGTTTGGGCATAGCATTTCCATGCGGCTGAATGGATGTGTTATAGATAACGCAGTATAGTTGCTAAATTATATGTAAATTTATCGAAAAGGAATTTATATTTTATTTCTTGCTCAAGCAAAAGGAAAGGTAAAAGTGCCTTATCAGATGAGATTTTTTTCGAAAACAGGTTATGTAAACATATGGCAGAGTTCATTAGGATGCCTAAGATGAGTGACACCATGCAGCAAGGTGTTATAAGTCGCTGGATCAAGCAGGTAGGGGATAAGGTAGTAGCCGGAGATATACTTGCTGAAATAGAGACCGATAAAGCTACTATGGAGCTAGAGGCCTATGATGATGGTACGCTTTTGTATATAGGTGTAGCAGAAAAATCAGCCGCACGGGTCAATGATATTATTGCCATTATAGGTGAAGCTGGAGAAGATATTAACGCCTTACTGGCTGTTACGGCTTCTATGGATGGGGCTACTGATGCCGATATGACGCAGCCATCTCTTCCGTCTGATTCCGTTGTAGACCACCAAGTGGTAGTGGTAGAAGCTACTTGCGCTACCCAGCCTGTTTTGCCTTCAGATCGCTTTTTTGCTTCGCCTTTAGCCAAAAAAATAGCAAAAGAAAAGGGATATGATATCACCCAAATTCAGGGATCTGGTGCTGCAGGGCGGGTCATTAAGCAGGATGTAGTTGACTTTGTACCCGATCACTTAGAAGGGCCTTTTGACGTGCCGATGCAATCATCTTATCAAGACCTGCCGATTTCTACTATGCGTCAAACGATCGCAAAGGTGCTGACAGAGAGTAAAATGCATATTCCTCATTTCTACTTAACGGTTGGCATTAATATGGGTAAAGCCCTTGCGTTGCGCACAGAGCTGAACCTCCATGCGGCAACAAAGATTTCTATTAATGACCTGATTGTTAAGGCTGTTGCCTTGGCGCTTGTCCAACATCCTAAGGTAAATGTGGCATGGTTAACCAATAAGATAAGAAGCTACCAGCATGCCCATATAGGTATAGCGGTAGCTGTTGAAGAGGGTTTGGTGGTTCCTGTAGTGCGTTTTGTAGATCGAAAACCACTGGTAGAAATGAGCAAAGAGGTAAAAATGCTATACGAGCAAGCGCAACGGAAAAAACTTACTGCTCAAGATACTACAGGTGCTACTTTTACCATTTCAAATCTAGGCATGTTGGGTGTAGAATCCTTTTCAGCTATTATTAACCCACCTGCAGCTTGTATTTTAGCCGTTGGTGCTGTTCAGGAAGTACCTATTGTGCAAGATCATCAGGTGGTTCCTGCACATATCTTACAGGTTACTTTGTCTTGCGACCATCGCGCGGTAGATGGCTCGGTAGGCGCATTGTTTTTGTCTACGTTAAAAACGTTGTTGGAAAACCCATTTAGTCTATTGCTATAAACTTCTAGCCTACGAATCATATGACCCAAGTTAAGTCCACCACTGTGTTGGCCATTATCCATAATGGCGCAGTAGTTATTGGTGCAGATGGCCAAGCTACATTTGGCCATATCGTTGCCAAGCATAACGTTAAAAAGGTAAGAAAGCTTTTTGGAGGCAAAATTTTAGCCGGTTTTGCCGGTTCTACAGCTGATGCTTTTACCCTATTAGAACGTTTTGAAGAAAAACTGCAAAGCTATCACGGCAATATGAAACGGTCCGCCATTGAACTGGCTAAGGATTGGCGTACAGATCGTATGCTGAAACGGTTAGAGGCAATGTTGGTAGTGGCCAACCCAGAGGCCCTATTAATGATTACCGGTACAGGTGATGTCTTAGAACCAGACTATCCCCTTAGCAGCTATTGGATCAGGCAGTATGTATGCACAATCTGCTGCCATGGCTTTGATGCAACATGCCCCTCATTTAACCGCTATGGAAATGGTTCGTGCAAGTTTGACCATAACCGCGGATATTTGTATCTATACCAACCACAATTTTGTTTTTGAAATGTTGCAAGATGAGGGTAGCCAAACAGTTGGATCTGATTAGTTTATATTTTGCATGAAGTCTATTGTATCCAACTACTTTCCTGAGCTTGCACCAGCCCAAATAGCGCTTTTTGACCGTCTAGGTGCGCTTTATACTGATTGGAATTCCGCCATCAACCTTATATCACGTAAAGATATCGAACATCTTTATCTCCACCACGTCTTGCATTCGTTAGCCATTGCTAAGGTCACTACTTTTGCAGCCCATACTAAGATTTTAGATTTTGGTACAGGAGGTGGCTTTCCTGGTATTCCTTTGGCAATTATCTTTCCAGAGGTCGACTTTCATTTAGTTGATGCTACTGCAAAAAAGATAAAAGCAGTACAAGTAATCGTAGATACCCTTGGATTGCGCAATATTAGAACCTCTTGGATAAGAGGGGAGCGCTTACAGGAACGTTATGATTTTATAGTAGGAAGAGGCGTTGCCAACTTGGCTTTGTTGTATAGTTGGGTAAAAGATAAAATAGCGAAGGAACAAAAAAATAGACTGTATAATGGTATCCTTTACCTAAAAGGCGCGCTATTTGAGACCTTGCCATTATCTATGGAACTATATCCGCTCCAGCGCTATTTTAGCGAAACTTTTTTTAAAGAAAAGTATTTGGTACATGCGTATAGTGTATAAGGTAAAATAAATCTTCCTTAATAATCTGATGCTTTTATCTCCTTGGACGCTGGCCATAAATATAGTGTGCAGTTAGCATCGATACAGCATTCGCTGCTATAGAAATAAAAGTACCACTCGTTGGTCCGACCATATGGCTAATCCATTTGTTCCAGACAAATAGCGTTAATAAACCTGTAGTCATACCCATCAAAGCAGTACGCGTGGTACTACGAAACCCTAAAACAGCTAAAATAAATGGCGCAACAACGATAACCGCATATATACAGGTAATGGAAAGAAGCATACTGGTTAAATGCGCAAAGAAATTTTTATAAAGCGCTAATAACATAGCGAGTATAGCTATCAATAAGATAGCGATACGTGCCAATAGAATCTGATCAGAACAAAATCTTTTTATACTGCGCATATTCCCCAATAGGTCATAACTAATCATAATCGCAGAGGTATGTAGCTTAGAATCAGCTGTGGACATGGCCATAGCTAACAAGCAAACACAAATCAGTCCCTTAAAATAGGGAGGGGTACTAGCTAGTACATAGTTCCAAATCTCTACACTAGGTAAATCTGGCATTTTTATAAAAACAAATAAACTAATTAATAATATACATGTAATAATAACACAGGAAAAAAAAGCAGCATATAGAAATACCTTTCTTGCTTGGGAAGGGCTAGAAGACATATAGACTATCTGCATAACAGAAGGTTCTATATTGGCTATCACTGATAGATAATACAGTATAGGTAATAGCTTGTTGTTGAAAGGAAAAAAAAGATTAGACATACTCAACTCAAATTTTTTTTGAGTTTGTAAAAACGAAATGATTTCAGCTGCTGGTTTACCTACGTTTTTAAACATCATCCATGTTAGTATAGGAATGATGCTGAAAAAAATTATAAACTGCCATACATCCGTAAATGTAATGGCATGAATACCACCCAGCATAGTATAGATGCAAAGAATGATAGTAGTAAGTATGGTAATGGTATGTATATCTGAGGCGATACAGATCCTTATGGCCTGGGAGATTACATTAATTTGTATGGCAAGAAAAACAATCAGATAAAAAATGCCCGTTAAGGCAGTAATCATTCTTGGATATTTTCCATATACACGCCCTATGGTTTCCGGCATGGAGAGATGATAGGTGAGTTTATGCATACGCCCTGCCAACCAACTAATGGTCAAGAAAATAAGACCATTGATAAAAAATTGCCAGATAATCCAGAAAAATCTATTAGAAGGGAATATACTTACATTTCGTATGAGAATCCCACCCCCATAATAAGAAGCCAATAGGGTAATCACTAAAGTAGCTGTAGAAAACTGCCTATTGCCTATAGCATATTCCCGAAAGATCGTATGTCTTCTAATCGTAAATACCCCTATGAGCAGGGTAAGCAGTAAGAATACCACAATTATAAGTAAAGGTGCTTCAAATGACATAAAAATCAAAAGGTTGTTTTGTTAAGGATTTTAATACTATATGAGAAGCTATATCCATAAGTTATTTTTCTTTATGTAAACTAAAATAGCTATAGATACAATATTTAAAATTATTATTTATCCACATTTTATACATTTTGTCTGGCATTCTTCAAAATAAGAGTCCATCCATTTTGATTTCCGTTTTTTTGGGTTATAAAGGGAGAGCGGATAGAACGAACAAAGCGAACAGGTTGCAGGGCCTTTTTCTTCTAGATGTATGGTCCCATGCTGTCTTTTAACGAATCGATCTGCCTCCTCTAGCAATGGGATGATAGGGGAATCTTCTTGCAATTTTGCTTTTGCTAATTCGAATGGCGTATGATCCTCTATATTTTTAGTATGTAATAGTGTGAATAATTCCTTTAGATGAAAAAATTTATCTTTTCCTTGATTAGCGTTTCTTGTATCAATATGTTTTTTATAAGCATCTAGTACTATTTCTAATGTATCATGCGCACTGTTGAAAGCCAATTCATGCAGGATGTTGTCTTTGGAGAAAGGATCCTGCGTAGTTGCATTGACTTTATTATTGAATAGTAAGTATTCCAATATTGCTTGATAATATGGACATTGATGACCTCCTTCTTCCATATCTTTAGCCATATTCTCCACTAGATAAAAGAGGATATTAGTAGCATTTTCACTAGATTCCCATGGTCTTTCCACAGTTAAAAACACACTACAGGTTTTCTTTTTAACATTATATGTTAGTAGTTTAAGAGCTTCTTCACAGTTATAGTATATGGCTGTAAGCAAAGCTAAAAATCTTGGCTCATAGTGTATATCTCTAGCAACAGTTTGTTTGAAATTAAGATTATTTTCTTTATCCGTATCAATGATATATTGTATAGCATGAAATGGGGAAAAAACTAAGAATTGTTTGCCATAGTATACCCCTACTAGCCACCCATTTATAATATGAAATGGTTCCCTACTTAGTGGTTTTGTATCATAACCTAGAGGTAGAAACCCTTCTAAAAGATTTTGCGCTGCAAACCTACGCATACAGCGCAACATAGGCGCATCAATAGAAAAACTATTACAACGTAGGCTAGGCTTTTTTTCAGTACAGATTAATACCTGGTTGTCAATGACTACCTGGTTATTAGCAATCGTAGTCAAAGGTTCCCATGCAAATCTATCACTAGAACAGTTGTAATAGAGATTAAAACCTTTTTGGGTAGCTATTGATTCATGGTTATAAAAGACCATTTCGTTCGTATGGTTGTAATGCTTCTTACTCTCATAATGCTTTTTAGCACTGCAAGCAACTGTCGAAAGAAAGAAATGTATATACAGCCCTGAGACCAGACTAAAGTGTCTCATATATATTTTGTTACACATTGGGATTGGGCTAAAAATGTTGAAAGCTAATAACTTTACCTGTATTTATACATAACATTAAGGAACTTTCCAAAAGTATAATGGGGTGCCTGTGCAGCTAAACTTTAGAATGGTTGATCATCTATTGTGAATTATCTTATGATCATGTAAATTAGCAGCTGATTAGGTTCGATTGCTTTAAGATGGAAACCTATTTTTCACCCATTAGCAAAAGTAGATGGCTCTATTACCCAGTCTTGTAAAAGGCATGCGCGACTACGCTACCCTTCAGGTTCAGCGGCGCAATTATATGCTTTCTATCATTCAGTCTATTTATGCACGCTATGGATTTACGCCACTCGAGACGCCTGCGCTGGAAAGCCGTGCTACCCTTACCGGAAAATATGGCCAAGAAGGAGAGCAGTTGATGTTTAATGTACTCAAATCTGGAAACTTCCTAGAAGGGATAGAAACAAGCGCTACAGATTACAAAAAATTAAAACCGCTGATCAGCGATAAAGGGCTTCGCTATGACTTAACGGTGCCTTTAATGCGTTATATTGCAACGCATCAACATCAATTGTGTTTCCCATTTAGACGCTATCAAATTCAACCCGTATGGCGTGCAGATAGACCGCAAAAAGGTCGATATAGAGAGTTTTTACAGTGTGATGCCGATATTATCGGGAGCAGCGCTTTATTGTGTGAAGCGGAAATTTTAAAATTAATCTATGATGTATGTACCAAGCTGTGCATAAAATATTTTTGCATTAAAATCAATCATAGAGGCGTATTATCCACTATTGTTGAGCCAGAAAAAGAAAAAATATTTTGTGCCATTGTAGATAAATCAGAAAAAATTGGTTGCGAAAAAGTGATCAGTGCATTACAAGCAGCAGGCTTTAGTAGCCAAACCATTGCATCCTTTTCCTTATTGCAAAAGTTTAAAGGGAGCAATGCTGAACGGTTGAGCCAACTACAAGCAACAATTGGCCATACAGATACAGGATCAAAAGCAGTAGCAGCATTGGGCAACATATTGACACAAGCGCATGCCCTTGGCTTGCCAGATGGTGCATGTTCTATTGATCCAACCTTAGCAAGGGGCTTAGCCTATTACACCGGCCTGGTTATGGAGTTAACCGTGGCAAATGCATCCATAGGCAGCTTAGGTGGGGGGGGGAGGTATGAACATCTCGGAGATACATTTGGCATAACTGGATTGGTTGGCGTAGGGTTTTCCTTTGGCATAGATAGGCTTTACGACCTTATGGAGGAGCAAAATCTCTTTCCATCCATTACGCATTACACAACAGAGGTATTGTTGACCAACACTGAAGAAAAAGCAGAAGCACAACTGCTTAAGTTATTGAATCAGTTGCGTCTAGATGGGTTTAAAGCAGAAATATATCCCCAACGGGTAAAAATGAAAAAACAATTAACTTATGCGCATAAAAAAAACATCCCTTTTGTGGTTATACTAGGAGAAGAAGAATACACTATGCATCACTACACGCTAAAAAATATGCAAACAGGGATACAAAATAGTTATAGTTGGCCTGAGCTCTTTGCCGCATTAGGGACAGCCTTAGCTGTAAAATCGTAGCTATGGATGCGCTTTGGACCATTATTGTTGCTGCACTTGCCAGTATAAATTGTGCTTTAGTAGGTACCTACTTGCTATTAAGGAAAATCGCCATGATGGGGGATGCCATTGCCCACTCCACACTACCAGGTATTGTATTGGCTCTGCTGATCACTGGATCTAAAAATTCACCTGTACTCATCGCTGGAGCTGGTATAACAGGTGTGCTCGTTACCTTTCTCATCGCATTTTTAGAAAAAAAAATAAGCATACAGGTAGATGCTGCTATAGGCATAAACTTTACATTTCTCTTTGCTTTAGGGGTTATTCTCATCTCTTTTTTCAGTAGAAAAATAGACTTAGATCCAGAATGCAGTTTATATGGCGAACTGGCAACCGTTACATTAGATGTTTGGCGAACGAATGGTGGTATAAACCTAGGACCCAAAGCATTTTATATTTTATCAACCGCTTTAGTGACCAACTTAACCTTTCTTATCATCGGTTATAAATATCTATTTGTAACTACCTTTGATCCACAATTCGCAGAAAGCATTGGGGTACGCACAACCCGTTGGCACTATGCCTTGATGGGGATAACCTCATTGACCACCGTTGCTGCATTTGAAGTAGCAGGCGCAATTTTAGTCGTCGCCCTTTTAATTGTTCCAGCTGCAGCTATGTATTTGGTTACAAAATCTCTTAAGCGTTTGTTATTTTACAATATACTCTTTGCTATATGCACGTCTATTAGCGGATATTATATCAGCTTCTGGTTGAATAGCTCTATGGCAGCCACAATGGTTACCATAACAGGGCTATTATTCTTAGTTGCTTTTGTATTTTCCAAAAATAATTAAGATAATCACAGGTAGATTGTATTCAAGATACAATCTGGATCATCTAGGCTTGAGCAACGTAGCCTTCTTTAGCGCACTAAATATAGCGTTTCGAAAGAGAAAGAGGTTGCGTATCATTTTTATTTCATTAAACCCATACATACTATGCATATAACTGGAAGATTATTTGAAATTAATCCACCACAGCAAGTGTCTGAATCATTTAAAAAAAGAAATTTCGTGGTAGAATATGTAGAGAATCCACAATATCCAGAATACATCTCTTTTGAGTTGATTCAGGACAAATGTGATTTGCTAGATGGCTTCACAGAAAAAGAAGAAATAACGGTTCATTTCAATCTACGTGGCAGAAAATGGACCAATCCAGAAGGTGTTGTGAAATACTTTAATGCTTTGCAAGCATGGCGTCTAGAAAAAGGTAATAAATCAAACGAATCATCTCCATCATCTCCATCTCCTGCTGATGTAGAAGACGATTTGCCGTTTTAAATAAAAAGATTTTATGCCATATTTTCAGAAGCCAACCTTCTGATCAACTTTAGGGACGAGCATTTCTAATGCCAACTTTTATACAAAGAACGTCTTATTGCATCATTGGGCGTTCCTTTTGGTAACAATCTCTTCCAGATAAATAGATCAGATAGGATAAGCTAATATTTTTTATTAGTTAAACCTATCATGCTATTATGAGATTTATTAAAAAAAAGTATAAATTTGCAGTGTAAGGGTTGGTCCCATCTAGGCTTCTATAAGCAATAAAGTTAGAAGCAGTAGTCGGCTTTCTATATTTTTTAATTTATATATACCGTGCATTTATTAGCAACAAAGGCCCCTATTTTCAAGGCGCCTGCTGTCATAGATGGTGGAAACATCATAACTGAGTTTTCACTAGAGCAGTTTTTAGGAAAAAAAGAAGTGCTTTTTTTCTTTTACCCGAAAGATTTCACTTTTGTCTGTCCTACTGAGTTATTGTCCTTCCAGTACCATTTACCCCAATTCATAAAGCGCAATGTAGCATTGGTTAGTTGCTCTACCGACACAGAAGAAACCCATGCTGCTTGGTTACATACACCCAACACAAAAGGAGGCATCGCTGGCGTAACCTATCCATTGGTTGCTGATACCAGTAAGGCGATTGCTTCCAACTATGGTGTTTTAGGAGGTAACTGGAGCTATAATGAGGATAATCAATTGATTTTCACAGGTGTTCCTGTAGCTTATCGTGGAACTTTTTTAATTGATAAAGAAGGTATCATACGTTATATGGCCATTAACGATTTGCCACTAGGTAGAAATATCAGTGAAATACTCCGTATTATTGATATGTGGCAACATGTCGTTCAATTTGGAGAAGTTTGTCCAGCAAACTGGGCAAAAGGCGATATGGCTATGCAAGCTACCCCTGAGAGCGTATCCAACTATCTAACCATAAATACAGAACTATGAAAAGAGCATAATCAACATTTTATAAAAACATTTCACAACACCATAAAGTATCTGATCAGTTTTGATTTTATACTTTATATTTTAACTAAATTAAAAACACAATGAGCACGAAAAAAGAATTTGGCAACGTACGTGGGGTCGTATTCCCCATTCATAAAAATGAGCTGCGTAAATTTTTGCCAATGGCCCTTATATTTATTCTCATATCTTTTTGTTATGCACTTACACGCTCCCTTAAGGATATGAATATCCTTAAGGAAATGAATGCTACAGCTATTTACTGGTTAAAAGCAGTAGCCATTACGCCTAGTATGATTTTCTTTACCATTCTTTATGGAAAGGTTAGTCGTTCTACAGGAAGGGATGGTAGGTTCAATGCAGTTATGATTTACTTCTTTGCCTTTTTTACCCTTTCACTGGTTTTCTTACTCCCCAAAAAAGAGTTATTGCAACTTAATGCACTCTCTCAGATGCTTGAAGAAAAGTTTCCAAGCCTTATAGGACTTTGGGGGGCCATTTGCCATTGGCCTATTTCCCTCTTTTATATCCATGCTGAAGCTTGGGGAACTTTTGCATTAAGTGTGGTGTTTTGGACCTTTGTAAATGAAATTACTGCTGTAAATCAGGCTAAAAGATTTTATAGCTTTTTAAGTATGTTTGCTGCCATTGGCAGCATTTTAGCTGGGTTCATTCTTAAGCTGGATAATGTGCGTACCAATTTCGATCAAGGTTTAAAGTTTGTGATTATAGCTATTATTTTGGTGCTAGTAGTGTATAACTACTTTACTTCAGATATAAAGGCGAACCCATCCTACTATCAGGTTGAGCAAAAACCTAAAAAGGTCAAGGTAAAAATGTCCTTTATGGATTCTATGAAGTTCTTAGCGCGTTCTAGGTACCTAATGTTGCTTTCTATATTGGTAGTTGGTTATGGGTTGGTGATTGCCCTTTTTGAAGCAGTGCAAAAGGCGCAGATACAGCAATATGTAAAAATTACTGGTGATAATACGATTTATGCAGGTATCTATTCAGATCAGCAAATTGCAGTAGGCGTTATGTCCATTTTAGTAACCATTTTCCTTGCCACACCTGTACTAAAAAAAGGATGGCGTTTTGCCGCATCTGCTACACCGGTTACGGCATTGGTAATGACGGTTTTGTTTTTTACCTTCCTTCGGTTTGGGGATGCTTTGGATGATTTTTTAAAGGGTTTTAATCTGACTGCTTTGCACCTCTCTGTTCAAGTAGGGCTTTACAATGTGGTTTTGATTAAGTCGGTTAAATATGTTCTTTTTGATCCAACCAAAGAAGCAGTCTATATTCCACTAGATGAAGAAACCAAGGTACGTGGAAAAGCAGCTGTAGATGGTGTAGGCTCTCGTTTGGGAAAGAGTTTAGCATCTGTATTGGTTACTACTATGTCTACCTTACTTGGTGGTGGTGATATCGCCAATATTCGCACCCCAATTGTGCTTATGATCATAGCTGTGATTATACTTTGGTTAATAGCTGTTCGCACTTTAGGAAAACTAAAAACAGCAGCTGAAGCTAAACATGAATCAGAACGCATAGGTGCTAGAACTGTTCAGGTCAGTAAGTAGAAGTATGATGCCTACCTCTTTTTACTGGTTTTGAGGTAGTGTTGCCATGTATCTGAATCGATATATCAAAGGGGCAGACATTTAAATTAAATGTCTGCCCCTTTTTACTATAGGCTTAGTAAGCCCTTAGTTTATTTTTCTTATTCTTTCATTGTACACCTTAAATCTTCTCATCATGAAAAAATTACCGATTGGGGTTAGTGACTTTCATAGGTTAGTATCTAACGATTACCTCTTTTGTGATAAGACAGCTATGATTGCTGATTTCCTAAAAAGTGGCGATGAGGTTACTTTAATTGCCCGCCCTCGTCAGATCAAATAAAATTGCAGTCGCATCATACCGAATTATTACAATACCCCCATGTACAGGAGGTAGTAGAAGTTGGTATTGCTTTTTCTGGAAAATTGGTTTTGGCTGCTTATGCTACCTATAATGCGTAAGCA
Organism: Cardinium endosymbiont of Nabis limbatus; assembly: GCF_965196625.1. GTDB lineage: Bacteria > Bacteroidota > Bacteroidia > Cytophagales > Amoebophilaceae > Cardinium. Next base: position 785,218 of record NZ_OZ239769.1, read on the forward strand.
GTATGGTGATGTTATGTTAACGAATAAATATAGTGAGCAAGAGGAATAGGAATACATGAATTAATATCCTGCATACATATTTTTACATCTGATTTGTAAGATTAAATTTTAACTGCTATAGATTTTATTGAGTTTATTAATTTATATGGATTTTTATGGCTTAATTTATTTGCTTTTTAGTGTCAGTTCATGCAATGGCGTCAAGGGGCAATAAGAGTGGTGCGGAATATAAGTTACAAGATATGGTGGCCGCTGATAAGGAATTTGGCACTTTCAGTAAAACTGAAGTTTTTAAATAAGTTTTCTTTTTTAAACTAATTTTATTAAGATAAAAAGCGTGCTAAATGCTTCTATGATTACCACTTGTAAAAAAATTACACCATTGAGCGTTAAGCAACTTTATTATAGCCAAAAGTATATTGAACATTAAAGCCATATGAAAACGATTATAAAAATTCAGCACCATAATTTCTGGCTAAAATGGATGATGGCTTTCTTTTTACTGTCTGTTTTTCAATTATGTAGGAGTCAAGATATCACTCAAATATTGAAAAGTAGTTCCCTCGAACAATTGCGTAAGGAGATCCATCGTAAAAAGATTGATAAGAAAGTTAATGGAATCGATTGGCTACATGCTGCAGTAAATTTGGGCGACCCTTATAGGGTAAAAGTAATTTTAGACGAAATCATTCGCCGTATTAGTCACCGTCAAAAAGGCTCACGCGCTATTTTTATCAATAATTTTCCAAATTCAGTTGATATTGTGAACGGAAAAACAGCTCTTGGGAAAGCTATAGACAGAAGCCGCCATAACACATACCAACCAAGTACAGCGTACCAAAAAATAGTTGAGCTTTTAATTGGTAATCCTTATATCGAGGTGAATAATATTGGGGCCTGTTTACCATCTATGATACCCACTTCCCTTCTATTGGCACTGTATAACAATGATTCAATAACTGCCAATATTTTGATGACCAAGTGCTATGATAAGGATCATTTAGATATTGAAACACCACATCCGCAATCAGGTGTTACCCCACTTCATTTAACCATTAAAAATAAATATATTGATTTAACCGACTTGTTATTTCAGCGATTTATTGGCAGAGTTTCAAAGGGAGGAACAACTAACTCTTTATATATAAAAGACGGTCAGGGAAAAACGCCACTTCATCTGGCCTTTGAAGTTGGTTTTCAGTATGCAGCAGAAAAATTAATTGAGCAAGTTGATCATTCTAGCAACCAGCTAGATAATTTATGTGCACAAGATCAAAATGGCAATACCCCACTGCATTTGGCGATCCAGTGTAATGTTCCTGTAAGGGTCGTCCAATTGTTAGTTGATAAGATTCAACAGTACTCTTTTCCTTATAAGTCCCTTTTTTTTAACTGTTTATCAATAAAAAACTCCAAGGAAAAAATCCCACTAGATTTGGCTGATAGCAACCGTAAGGATACCAGTAAAAATGTAAACGACTATGAAAATGTGAAGCAAGTATATAATTTATTGGCCCAGTATAGTTCATTGAATCAGCAACCAATCACATCACCGAGGCCGTTGCGTCCGATAAGGAGATAGTATAATTTTACTATTCTTCTAGTGTTATAGTGCATCTGCTCAAGTTATTGCAGCACAAATCCTTCTCAGCGTTTAGCTGAGTGGTATTTTTGCTTCAGCCCTACCATGATTAAAGATCCAATTGTGAGGAGCAGATTGGTGAGGAGCAAAGGTTTATCAGCAGTCATTGCTGCATAAAGGCTCCAGCTAACCGAAGAAACGGTTAGATTCAACAGCATCAACATAGAAACGTCATTAACAGATTTAGTCCTATATGACTGTATAATCTGCGGAAGAAGCGACATGACCGCTGTTGATGAACCTATGCATGCGACAACATCTAAAAACGAAACAGAAGAAAAATTCATCGATATAGCGCGGAAAAAGAGTGGATTTGTACCAGGAGCGGGGATCGAACCCGCATGGCCTAAGGCCACAAGATTTTAAGTCTTGCGTGTATACCAATTCCACCATCCTGGCAAGGCCACATGAGCTGTGGAGACAGCACACACAAAAACAAGCGCAATAAGCTAACCAACCGCTACCAAGATACAAATTACCCAATAGCGTACCTAAAGCGTTAGAAAGAGCGAGAAACGGGACTCGAACCCGCGACCCCGACCTTGGCAAGGTCGTGCTCTACCAACTGAGCTATTCTCGCTTAATGCGCTATACAATAGATCGAATTTACTTAAAGATTTTTTTTTTTCAAAATGGTTATGGACTTTTATCGCTAATTTTTAAAACTTTTAATCATATCCTTGAGCGCATTCAATTTTAAGAAAGCTTCTACTGGAGAAAGGCTATTGATATCAATAGCCTCTAAGAAGGCTTTGAGGGTATTCAGTTCTTTATCTGAACCAAAAAGTTTCAGTTGATAGGCTTATTTGGGTGCATGCACCACGTTTCCATGGATCTTGCCACCTACCCTTGATAGGTGCGTCAATACAGCTCTGGCCCTTTCCAAAATCGCAGCGGGCATACCCGCCATTTGGGCTACATGAATGCCAAAGCTATGCGCACTTCCTCCCGCCACTAGTTTATGTAAAAAAAGAATCTTCCGATCTATTTCTTGCACCGCTACATTAAAGTTTTTAACCCTAGGGAGTTCGCTTGCCAGTTCATTCAGCTCATGGTAATGGGTAGCAAAAAGCGTTTTAGGCCTATAGTTCGGATGATTATGCAAATATTCTACCAGTGCCCAAGCAATAGAAATGCCATCGTAGGTACTGGTACCGCGTCCTATTTCATCCATCAATACCAAGCTACGGTCACTAAGATTGTGCATAATACTAGCTGTTTCAACCATCTCCATCATAAAAGTAGACTCCCCTTGGGCTAAGTTATCTGAGGCGCCTACCCTTGTGAATATTTTATCTACGATGCCAATATGTGCCCAATCTGCTGGTACAAAAGAGCCCATTTGTGCCATTAAAACCGTTAAGGCAACCTGACGCAATAGGGCGGATTTACCCGCCATATTCGGCCCTGTAATGACGATAACTTGTTGTGTGGATGGGTCTAAATAAATGTCATTAGGCGTGTAGGTTTTATCTATGGGCAGCCGCTGCTCAATAACAGGATGGCGGCTTCCTTTAAGATGCAACAACGTGCCATCATCTATAATAGGCTTGGTATAATGATACTCAGCCGCCTGCTTCGCAAAAGAAAGATAGCCATCCAATTGTGCAATATGTTTGGCATTTTTTTGAATCTCTGGAATTGCTGCTGCTGCTGCTGCTACTAAGGCTTGATAAATTTGTTGCTCTAGCAGTTGTGCCGCTTCTCCTGCATGTAGGATCCGCTCCTCATAGGTTTTTAACGCTTCAGTGATATACCGTTCTGCACCAGCTAAGGTCTGTTTGCGCATCCAATCTGCAGGTACTTTATTTTTATGGGCATTGGGGACTTCAAGGTAATAGCCAAATACACGGTTATAAGAGATTTTTAAGGAAGGAATATGGGTACGCTCGCGCTCTTTTTGTTGCAGTTGAACCAAATAATCTTTTCCATCGTAAATGATTTTATTTAAATCATCCAACTCATCGTTCACATGCGGCCGAATCAGCCCCCCTTGATTGACTAGTATAGGGGGATCTTCCTGCAGGGTATGGTGAATGCTTTCCACCAACGCATGACAGCCATTCAGCTGTTCACTAAGCTTTTGTAATAAAGGGCATCCGCTCGCTTGCAGCGCCGTTTGCATCGGTTGAACTTGCTCTAATGCCCTTTTTAAAGCCACCATCTCCCGTGGATTCACCCTACCCACCGCTACTTTAGAAATAAGCCGCTCTAGATCACCTATTTGGTGCAAACAGCGTACCAATTGTTCTGCGCGTGCAGCATCTCCTACAAGATATTCTACTATAGCCAACCGCTCTTGAATAGGTGCCACTGATTTAAGCGGAAACAGCAACCATTTTTTAAGCAAGCGCGCCCCCATAGGGGTAACCGTTCTATCTAAGATCTCAATAAGCGTGGTTCCACCTTCCTGCTGCGGCACCATCAACTCTAAAGCTTTAACGGTAAATTGATCCAGCCAAACATAGTGATGCTCCTCTAGCCGGGCAATTGAACGAATGTGCTTGATATCTTTATGTTCCGTTTCCGATAAATAGTGTAAAATTACACCAGCTGCTATAATACCCGCAGCATAATCTGCGATGCCAAAACCTTTTAAAGAATGGGTTCCAAAATGATTGTTCAGCAAACCATAGGCATAATCAAACTGAAACACCCACTCTTCCAGCGCATAAGTATGCAACCCACCTTGCGCAAAACCATCCCATAAAGCCTGTTGTTTTTTATTAAAAACAACTTCAGATGGCGCCAAATGATGCAATACCTTTTGCATATAATCCGATGCCCCTTGCGTTACAAAAAATTCACCTGTAGAAAGATCTAAAAAAGCCATGCCCAGCACTCCTTTATCAAAAAAAATCGATGCGAGGTAATGATTGGCCCTTGTATCCAACACCGCTTCACTAAAAGAAAGACCCGGCGTAACCAATTCCGTAACCCCTCTTTGTACAATACCCTTGGCTTGTTTGGGATCTTCTAACTGATCACAAATCGCCACCCGATGGCCCGCCTTTACCAATTTGGGCAGATAAAGATCCAAGGCATGGTGGGGAAAACCAGCCAACTCCACACTAGCAGCCGATCCATTCGCCCGCTTGGTAAGCGCAATATCTAGCACCTTACTCGCCGTAACCGCATCTTCCAGAAAAGTTTCGTAAAAATCACCCACCCGAAAGAGCAATAATGCCCCAGGATATTTTTCTTTGATCGCGAAATACTGCCGCATTAAAGGCGTTGGCGCAACTGGTTTTGACATACGTGTATAATAATAATAGCATCCAAATATATCAGGCTTAAAATAGCAAATTTAACCCAGACAAAAAGGCCCTAAAGGTAAATTTACAACCCTAAAATTGTAGCATTATTGAGCTATAAACTGGTTTTTTTGGAATGGATTGCTTATATACTACAAGGGCAATACATATAAAAATCAATCAATTTTTAAAAAACAAATCAAAAAAAGTAAGATATGAAAAAGCTTAACATAAATGGCAAACGATCTGGTTTTTTTACAAGAGGGATGGCTGCTTTATGCTTATCGATTGTTTTCGAAAGCAAAAGCTGTTTTGGGTCAAATCTAAGAGCGTATCAGTTAGCCAGTATGCCTTATCAAAACTTTGTTGCTTCAGTCGAGCAGTGTCCAGATGTTAGTGATTGGAAAGATGAAAGAGGAAGGTATGTTTTTTACATTGCAGTAAAGTATGGCTACGCTAACAAAGTACAAGCAATTTTAGAAAATTTTATACAAAAAAAGGAAGCAGGTTTTAAACATACCAATGAAGATTTTATTAATGCATTTGACAGAAGAACAGGCGCAACAGCGCTTTGGGAAGCGATCAGATCAGGTCAGAATGAAGTAATTGAAATTTTTACGAAAAAAAATACAGTAAATACATTGACATTAATAAAATTCAATGTTCTGATGTTAAGAAAATAGTAGATTCTGGTGAAAATTCCCTTTGGTTCTCGCTTAAGAATTATGACTATAAAATAGCTAATATTTTATTGCGGCATCCTAATATTGATATTAAGACTAAAGACCCAACTTCAGGTAACACAGTTCTACATGTGGCTATTGAAAGCAGCCAGTCAGATATGGCCAAAACATTGATTGATCGCCTTAAAGAAAAAGAAAAGGATTTAGAATTATTATTTGCACAAAATAACGATGGAGATACCCCATTGCACCTTGCAATGAAATACAAGCTGCCAGATGTACAAAGTGATTTGATTAAACTGGCTTCTGAAGACAAACTTTGGATAAAAAATAATGCAGGAGAAGATATGCTTGATATTGCAGTAGACAAACATCAGCCGAATGGAATGGTATTTCTCACCAAGCAGCCTCTAGAAAGGTTATGCCGAAAATATAAAAATGGGGAGACGCTACTACATGTATGTGCGCGTCTAAAATTTGCATCTACAGTTCAATCAGTCTTAGGTCGAATACGCAGGCTTGGAGGGAGCGATGAAATGGTAAAACAACTTTTTGAGCAAACTACACAAGGGAAGACTATATGGGAATCTATCTATTTATCCCGATTTGGCATCCAACCTATCAACAATAAGGTTAATATTGAAATATTCAAAGATACTATAGCATTTGTACAGGCTAGTCTAAAAAAAGCAGATTGGGATACTATTTTAGAGGGTATTAATAACCAAGAAAATGCAAAGTGCATAAGTAATAAATATGCTACACAATTGCGCGATATAGTAAAGCAAGCAGCAGGTCTAAGCTGCAAATTGGCACCATCCGCTGGTTAGATACAAAATTACGATCCAATAAAACTAGTAATTTAAGGCCAAAAAACTTGTTTCAGCTGAAAAAGCAAACTTGCAGCCGTAATCTTGCCTTAAAATGGCAAAATACTAGCTACAATTTAGTTTTTTTAGACTGAATTCCTTATAATGAAATAAAAGAACGATTACTTCCTTATTTTTTAAAAAGGAAACCCATCATCTATAAAAAGTCAATTAAAAAAATAATATATGAAAACATTTAACATAAAAAATAAGCAGTCTGGTTTATTTTCAAAAGGTATTACGGTTTTGTCTTTAGCATTTGTTTTGCACGGTTTTGGTAAGTGTATAGGAGGTGGGGTAGCAGGGCATATAGTAAAAAAGACGAGTGATGAAGAATTTCGTCAAATGGTGAAAAATGTTAAGGATGTTCGCGATTGGAAAGATGAAAAAGGGCTGTCGTTCTTTATCGCGGCGATAAAGCATGACAAGCTTGAAAAACTCAAAATGATTTTAAAAGAGCTTTTTGAAAATGAAAAAGAAAACCCAGGTTCTAAGCCCAAAAGTGAAGCGTTTATGAACGCACCTGACCCAATTAGTGGAAATACACCTCTTGCAGAAGCTATTATACGAGGCCATACTGAAATATTTAAGATTTTGGTTGGAGATCAGTGCAATGGATACATTGATATTAACAGAAAAATTAATATTAATAAAAAAGGTGAGGGCAGAACACCACTATTACTAGCGTGTAAATATAAAAGGAAAGAAATGGCTGATATTTTGTTGAAAAAACCTGACATTGATATCAAGAGCCAAGCTCCAAGTTCAGGTAAGACATCTCTACATTGGGCAGTTAAAAATAATTGGGGGGGTATAGCAAATCAGCTGATCGTTAGGCTTCAGAAGGATGCTCTCGCTGCTCAAGACAATAAGGTAGAACTCGTAAGTACACTATTTGCACAAGATAAAGATGGAGACACAGCGTTCCATACTGCATTGGAGAATAACCAGCAGGCTATACAACAAAAATTTATCGAATGCATCAAGGATGCTTGGGCTTCTCAAGACGATAAGACAAAACTCCTAGATGCACTATTTGCACAAAACAAAAATGGAAACACAATATTCCATCTTGCTATGATGAAAGATGAACACAAAAAGACACAACATGAATTACATGAATTCATCAAAAGTGCATTCACTCCTGAGCACAAAAACAGACTAAAGATAACAAATAATAGCGATGAGACGATCATAGATGTAGCCATCCGATGTAACCAGCTAGAGGGGATATTATTGATCAAGCAGCTGCCTTTAGGCCCATTATGCGCAGTAAATAAAAAAGGTGAAAGTTTACTACATAAAGTTGCGTATAAAAATAGGCTAAATATATTTAAGCTAGTATTAGATCAAATTAAGGATTTAGCGCCAGGTAAAAGTAAAGAAGTAGTGGTCAAGCAGCTTGCTAACAGAACCAACGATGGCAATTCTGTATGGGAGTGTGTCTATTTATCCAGCTTGTGTATCCAACCTGCCCTTTCTAAAACCAATATTGAAATGTTTACGTACGCTATCGACTTTGTAAAGGATGCGCTAGCAGCAGACAATTGGAATTCTATTATAAAAGATATTGATAAACGAGAGGTTATACATAGGGCAAAAGGCGGAATCAGTGAGGAATATGCTAAGAAATTGCGCAATATAGTTACGGCAAAGCAGCAATCCGCACATAATCAAACGCACAGCAAGCCAATAAAAGAACAAGACTACTCTGATGACGAGGGTATAGCGGATATGAACTAAGGGGTAAATCAAAATGTACATTGACTTACTTTAAGTAGTAAAATAAAGCCGTTATTAAACTTGAAAGCACAGGCATCAGCAGGGCTATAGGGATAGCCCTGCTGATGCCTTTTTAGCTCTTTCCTAACAAGGAATTTATCTTTACCCTTTTTTATCAAGCAAAAAGGGTAAAAACCCCATCATCTCAGTTTTCAGTTTTTGAATCAAACACTTGTTGTTTGCAATATTATTTAATATAATTAAGGAAAAGAAGGGCATCCTAAATGCTCTAAACAAGAATAGTCAAAAAATTTACAGCAAAATCCATATTGTTAGTTATAACGTATACGAACTATTAAAACCATGATTAAGAAGATCAAACTACTTAATGGCCATAAAAAGCCACTTTTGTACTCGGTGCAAGCCGCCATCAATATTTTATTTTTATTGGTTACTTTGCAAGCGATAAGCTGTCCAGGCAAAAGCTTAATACCTTTAGGTAACCTGGCTGATGTAATAGTAGCAAAAATGGATAAGGGTAGCTTCACTGAATATATTAATAACCTAATCGATATTAGTCAACCACATAAAAATAAAATAAATGGCAAAAGTCGAAGTTGGCTTTATGCTGTAGTAAATTCAGGAAAAGAAGAGCTGGTAAAAGTTATTTTAGCACGTATGGATCAGGATCAAAAAACTAAATGGAAAAATCCTGAATTCGCAAATTCACCCGATGAATCAAGTGGTAAAACACCTCTTGGCATTGCGGCAGAAAAGGGTTATAATCACATAGTTGCTGAATTACTGAACCGTATATACATTAACGCTACTCAAGTAGATAATAAAGGTAGGACTCCTCTACATATGGCCGCTGTTTTTAAGAGCAAAAACGAATTTAAGTTAATATGGAATAAAGTTAATTCTATTGAGCAGCTCTTTAAAAGAGATAGGGAGGGAAATTCTGTATTTGCATCTGCCTATTTACCAGAGCCTCGCTTTTTCGACAGATCTAACGCTAGCTTAAAAATGTTTAAAGCTATATTAGAGACTATAAAAGAGTTAACAGACGAGGATTTCAAAAAGATTACTGCGGAAATAATGGACCTACAACATAGCAAGAAAATAAGCCAGAAATATTCTGGTAAACTTCAAAATGAGATGAACCTAATAAAGCATCCAAAGCCGTCTCCATCTCCTTCCTCAGGGAAGCAAGGGAAGGAAAAATCTGAGTAGTTTCTGTTAAAGAGCGTTATGACAAAATCCTTACCTTTACTGTGTGCCAAACTTTTTATCGGCGGCCATAGGCAGTGGAGTATGCTAACGATCCATAAACTGCTTTAAAATACTATTTCCTTAAGCCCCCGTCATTGCTTTAACGACAGGCACAAGTAAACCTATTATTCACCAGGCACCTTTTCGACTATTTCATCTAAAAGCTCACATATAGCCATATAACTACTAGCCGTTACCAAACTAGATCTGTAGTGTTTTATCCCTGGAACCCCTCTAAAATAATTGGTATAATGGCGCCTCATTTCTAGTATACCTGTGCGTTCCCCTTTCCACTCTATCGCATGTACCAAGTGTTTTTTTACCGTTTCAATCCGTTCTATTAAAGTAGGAGGGGGGAGTAGTTCACCTGTTGCGTGGTAGTGTTTGATTTCTTTAAAAATCCAAGGATAGCCAATGCTGGCACGGCCAATCATAATACCATCCACCCCATATTCGTTTTTATAGGCAACTGCCTTAGCAGGCGTGTCAATGTCACCATTCCCAAAAATAGGGATATGAATACTCGGATCTGCTTTTACAGCCGCAATATAACTCCAGTCTGCCGATCCTTTGTACATCTGTTGTCTCGTTCTTCCATGAATGGTTACAGCCTGTACCCCAACATCTTGAAGGCGCTGCACCACTTCCAGAATTTTAATCGATGCATGGTCCCATCCTAAGCGTGTTTTTACCGTAACCGGAATAGAAACTTGTTTGACAATTTCTGCAGCCATCGCCTGCATCTTAGGAAGATCTAAAAGAATACCCGCGCCCGCTCCTTTGCAAGCTACCTGCTTAACAGGGCAACCATAGTTGATATCCAATAAAGTAGGTTGGGACCTTTCTACAATAGCAGCCGCTTCTCGCATAACCTCTATTACATCCCCAAATATTTGTATGCCAATAGGACGCTCATCTTCATATATTTCCAACTTTTTTACACTTTTTGTGGCATCTCTAATCAGTCCCTCTGAGGAAATAAATTCCGTATACATGAGATCTGCACCATTTGCTTTGCATATGGCACGAAAGGGAGGATCGCTTACATCTTCCATAGGCGCCAATAAAAGTGGAAAATCACCCAATACACAATCTCCAATTTGTAACATAAATAGGGTTTAATATAATTTTGCTATCTACGATCTATGGCAGACGGATTCGATCCGCTTTCTGGCTCTATATGTTGCGTTTATTGCGAATAAAGCATGCAATAAGATTAGATAGACTGCCTGATCACTCGCTCTAAATCTACGCTTAAAGTTACAACTTCCTATCGGTAAAAAAATTTTTACCCATCGTTAATCATGAAAAATAGATCAAAATAAAGATTTCTTACTGCTATTTATTGGGTATATACAGAATATATGCGTAATTTAGCTGTGCTAGCAGCTTAGCTGGTTTGAAATAGGTAAAAAGCCTTTTGCATGGAATAGCAGTTCTATGCAATCTCATTGCTTTCTATTTCATTTAAAATAAGTTATAGTAGTAATGTACTATAAATTAGATTTCTAGCCTCATTGGTATATTTTTTATGCTCCGTGTTGGTATGGCAAGTAGCCCCTATGGATTTTAGGGCCTGTAGCTCAGCTGGTTAGAGCGCTACACTGATAATGTAGAGGTCCGCGGTTCAAGTCCGCGCAGGCCCACGTCTACGCAAGCATAAAACAATATTGTTTAAGAAGATAAACAAACTTTCCCTGTTGACTTTAGGCGTACAAGTTATTATAACAACCCACTTTTTTATAATCAAAATGAAAATAAAGCGTTTTATTAAGCAGGTATTTACCATGGCTATAGGGTTTCTCATCTCTTTGTTATTGTTATCCTTCATAATTGTTTTTGGATTTTTAAAGCTAACTTCTAAAAGTTCTAAGTCGGTAGAAAACAATTCAGTTGTGGTATTCAGTATGGAAGGGCGAGTAGTTGAGTGGATGCCCATTTCATTATTTGGCTCCAATAAAGGTATGATCGATTTTAAAGTCGTTAAAAAAGCCATTCATCAGGCAACTAAAGACAATCGTATTGCCGCTATCTACTTAGATTTATCTTATTTAGATGTGGGATTAGCTGCTTTAGAAGAAATCAGAGAAGCTTTATTGGCTTTTAAAAAGCAAGGCAAAACCATCATTGCATATGCAGACCACTATACACAAAAGGCCTATTATTTGGCTTCCTTAGCAGATGAAATCATACTAAACCCCAGTGGTTTTTTAGAATTCAGAGGTTTGTCTGCAACCTTTTCTTTCTATACAAAGCTTTTCGAAAATATTTCTATAAAGCCCATAATATTCCGCATTGGCGCATGCAAAGATGCGGTAGAGCCTTTTTGCTTGACTAAGATGAGCGAGGAAAGTAGAAACCAAACCAAAGCATATCTTCAGTCTTTCTATGATCATCTTTTAACCAAAATAAGTGTTTCTAGAGATATAAAGGTTGCTGCACTCAAAGAATATGCTAATAATCTTTCAGCTGTACTACCCAATGATGCCCTTTCTGCCCACTTAATTACCAAGATAGGCTATAAAACAGATGCTAAAAAGTTGCTACAGGAAAAACTAAAATCTCCCTCTTGGATCAGTTATAGATCCTATAGCGCTTCAGAAGCTCCCCCTAATTTAGTCGATAACATTGCCGTTCTAATTGCGGAAGGAGAAATCGTCAATGGATCTATTAGGGCTGGTTATGTTGGTGCGTATGATTTTGTTAAAATACTAAAGACCATTCAAGAAGATAGTAATATAAAAGCTTTAGTATTGCGGATTAATTCACCAGGGGGTGATGTATGTGCTTCAGATATCATCTGGAAGGCCATAGAAGAATTTAAAGCGATTAAGCCAGTAGTGGCGTCTATGTCTAACGTAGCGGCCTCTGGTGGTTATTATATTGCTGCGCCTTGCCATTATATTTTTGCACAACCTACTACTATTACAGGTTCTATTGGCATTTTTGGCATACTATTTGATATAGATGGATTGATGCATAAAATAGGTATCAACTCTGATGTAGTAAAGACTGCTTCCTCTGCAGACTTTTTACATCCTAGAGTAAGCTGTTCTGAATTGGAGTCTAAATTCATGTATAAAATGCTGGAAGGAAATTATAATGATTTTTTACGTAAGGTGTCTAATGGGCGTCGGCTAGATTTAGTTGCTGTAGAAAAGTTAGCTGGTGGTAGGGTATACACCGGTTCAGTAGCGCTTAATAATGGATTAGTGGATGAATTGGGTGGACTAGAGGCCGCTATTGCTAAAGCTGCTGATTTAGCTAAAGTAACCTCAAAGTATGGTATTCGTTATTTCCCTCGTCGTAAAAGACGACTTGAACAACTGTTATACTATACTACTGATGGTGTTAAAGTGGAGTTGCTTGAAAGTTTAGTCCAAGAATATCCTATATTAAACCATTATCAAATCCTATCTAGACCCTATGGTGTACAAGCAATGCTTCCTTATACGATTCATATTGATTAATATGACCCCAGTCTATTCGATAAGTTTTATCGGTTAGGCTTGTTGATGGTATCATCCTTAAATTGATCCCAATTTAATTAAAATACTTCTTTCTCGCTATTTGCTTGAGAAGCTCGTTTTTTCTATTTTTGTAAAAGAGTTCCTTTTGCTCTTCTACTATCCTACGGATGTGGCGGAATTGGTAGACGCGCTAGACTTAGGATCTAGTACTGTAAAGTGTGGGGGTTCGAGTCCCTTCATCCGTACTTTTTATGTGTATTTTAGTGTAAAAGCATTTGCTTTTTGTCTTTTAAATCTGTTTTACTTTGGATATTCAGTTTAGTAAGATTAATCCTAATCATGGGATTATTTCCATTACGTTAGATGAGCCTGATTACAAGCCATTTGTTGATAAACAATTGAAGCACTATGCTCAAAATGTTCGTTTAAAGGGGTTTAGATTAGGAGCTGTCCCTGCAGATCTTATTAAAAAAATGTATGGCCCCTCTATTCTTGCTGAGGGGCTCCATAAATTAGCTACAGACTCTTTAAAAAACTATATTGTGCAAGAGTCTATTCCTATTTTTATGGAACCGCTTTCAGTTCCCCCTGCGCAGGAAATAGATCTTAAAAATCAATCTACGTTTACCTTTTCTTATGAAATTGGGTTAATTGAACAACATCCAATTGTATTGGGTCCTAATATTTCTATTACTGAGTTTGAAATAGATTCTGTTGGTTCCAAATTGATCGATGAGTTTTTGGCAGCGTTACAAATTGTTCATGGTCAAACTGTTCATCTTGATGAAAGCGCAGCTGATGCTCTATTGTATGGTACACTTACAGATAGTAGGGGTGAAGTTGGTCTGGATATTCGTATTTCTATAATGCATGTTCCTGAGCATTTAAGAGGAGCATTGGTCGGCCTTTCTGTTGGTCATAAGGTAACCATAACGGAAGAAATGTTAGCGCATCACTTTTCTCCTCTTTTAGGTGTAAGCTTTAGTGAGTTTACTTCTTTTAAAAGGCATGGGTCTGCTTGGCCAGCTATTTTTACGATTAACACAATCGTTCGTGTTGTACCAGCCCCTATTGATCCTGTACTTTTTGATCTTGTATTAGGAAGTGGCGTTGCTCGTTCTGAAGATGAGTTTAGAGACGCTATTGCTAAAATTATTTTATTTGATAAACGTACAGAAGCGCGTTATGCATTCTATGAGGATTTGCGGGAAGCACTTTTTAAGCATAATGCTATTGAATTGCCAGAGCCCTTTCTTAAAAAGTGGCTTTTATTTAACAATCCAAAGGCAACGTTAGAAGAGATTGAAGACTACTATTGTGCCCATAAAGAAAGTTTAAAGTGGGAGCTGTTATTGGCCAGCATAGCCCGCCAAAATAATTTAGCTGTTGATTCCTCAGATGTGGTCGAGGAAACCAAACGTGCATATATTGATTATGCCAATAACAATGGTATGGAGGTAGAAGCTGATGATCCTACTTTTCATGCCAGTGCACTTTCCTTTTTACAAGGTAATGAGGGAAATAAGTATTATTTCAAATTGTATAATCGCTTAGCCAGGGCTAGGGTTTTAAATTTCATAAAGGAACACATAACAATAGTAACAGAAACGGTTGCCGCTGAAGCATTTGATGCAAGAAGATAACTCGCTTAAGTTTGGTATCTCCTATTCAAGCTTAATTTTCGGTTGTTGCAATTGCGTCAATTTAAAACGCTAATGGTCGTCGATAAAAAAACTTAACGCTTCTGATTTATGACTTTGCAGACTCATTAATCTGTAGTTGTCCAGGGTTTGGATAGTATATTTCTTTTGCATCTAACATATCTCTTATCGTATCCAATAGTTCTTTTTCTTTTTCAGGTGCAACTGATTCTATGAGCTTTTTAAGCTCCTGTTGGCCTTGTTTAATGGCATTTATAACGTAATTTCTATTTGCTTCCACAATATTACTTTTTATATTTTCTGCTGATTTTCTTTTACAAATATCACACTGGTTGCAGATTGCTCCATCTTCATCAAAATAATCCAATAATATAGCTAACCGGCAGTTCCGGTCGTTAGTAACGTATTGTATAACCGCTTCTATTTGCTGATAAGCTGTTTTATTTTTTTGTTCAATTTTTTGGATCGGTAATGGCAGTTCAGTAGCAAGATAGCGTGGTGTTAAAAAAGTAATTTGTGGATTCTCCTTTTTGGGAATATACTCCAGAACCTTTAATCGATGCAAAGCATATAATTGGTCTTGTATCTTAGATTCAGTAAGGTGCAGCAGCTGGGCTATTTTTTTTTCAACGATTGCACAATGTGGCGTAAAAAGTGTTCCACCATAAAGCCTTAAAAGTGCTTTGATGCATAAATCATAAGCAGGATGGCGGAGTTGAAATGCATACAATGCTTCGCTAGATAGGAGAAAATAGACCCTAGATGATTGGTAATAGGCTTCATTCAGCTGTATAAAACCTGCTGACTCTAATGCTTTTAATCCGTAGTAGGCTTCTTTTATATAGAGTCCGGTTGCATTTTTGAAATCCTCTAAGTCAAAATCATAGGTTACAAAAGCATGAGAACCTACTGCGATTTTATAATAATTCACTAAATGCTGGTAGATTTTTCTTATTTGATCAATGGTGGGATAGCTTTCTTTCCATTTTTGTTTTAAATAGGCAATATCTTGTAGATCATACCAAAGAATGGCATAGGCGATCCCATTATTCCGACCTGCTCTTCCTGCTTCTTGGCAATAGGCTTCTAACGAAGAGGGTAGGTCTAAATGCACTACTAAGGATACATCTGCTTTATCAATACCCATACCAAAAGCTGCTGTAGCCACTATGGCACGTACTTTGTTTTCGCTCCATATGGCTTGTTTGGTAGCTCTATCGGCCGTGGTTAAACCAGCATGGTAAAATGCACTCGTGATGCCATTTTTATGCAAAAAAGCAGCAATGGTTTCTGTCTTTTTACGTGTGTTTACATAGATAATGGCTGGTCCAGCAGTATGCTGTAAGGCTTTGAGCAGTTGTGTTTCTTTTTGATCTGTTTTGCGTACCCAGTAAATGAGATTGGGCCTATGAAAAGTTTGGGCAAAAAGGAGCGGATGGTTAAGAGACAAACGATCTTGAATATCCTGTTTAACAGCTTTGGTCGCAGTGGCTGTAAAGGCTACTGTATTCGCCTTTGGAATCATTTGCTTAAAGTGGGCAATTTCTAAATAAGAGGGCCTAAAATCATACCCCCATTGGGAAATACAGTGGGCCTCATCTACTACCAAGGTGGTAATAGACATGGCAGGTGCACGCAGTTTAAAGAGGTCAGTCTGCAATCGTTCTGGGGATACATACAAAAGCTTTACATTACCATATACACAATTGTCTAGTTTTCGTTCTATTTCTACACTAGACATGCCTGAGAAAATGGTTTCTGCATGAATACCTCTCTGGGAAAGTTGGGTGACTTGGTCCTTCATAAGCGCAATAAGGGGCGTTACTACAAGGGTTAAGCCCTCTTTGCATAAAGCCGGTAATTGAAAACAAAGTGACTTGCCACTACCAGTAGGTAAAAAAACCAATACGTCTTTTCCATCTAGGATGCCCTTAATAATTGCTTCTTGAAGGGGCCTAAAGGAATGATAGCCCCAATGTTTGTTTAATAAATCATAAATTTTATCCATGGATGGGCTTAGCTTTCTATAACCTTAGCATTACAAAATGAAAAAACAGCACAGAGAGGAATGCAATCACATCCGATCCGATCAGTTAATATTGGGGCTTATGCTGGCATAGGATAAAGCTTCTAAAAGACCGAATAACCATGTAAGTAACATATAAAACTTAGGTCAAATCAGAGATTTTATTTCTGAAAAGGTTGATAAAGACTGATGTATCTCTTTAATGACTTGATATCTTCCTTTTCTCCTAATCCTTTCTCGTCTACAATATCCTTGAATTTTTGAATACCATGTGGTATTGTTTCTGCTAAATCCTTATAACTTAAAGCATGATTATCTGCCAGCTTATCAATAAGCTTTAAGCTTTGCGCAATGGCTTCTCGGTTTTCTTTCTGGTTATAGACGTTAGAACAATTTAATGGTTTATCGCATGTTGACCGAATCTTCTTCCATAGCGCTTCACCAGTTGGGTGACCATCTTTTTTCCATTGTGCTAGGTCAGAGTATGATTTTTTTAGCTTACGAGGTAGCCCATTGGCTTTTTTTAAGATAAAGTACAGAAAATTTTGGTATGCTAGCGTAGCCTTAGTAGCAAAAATATCTTCTGGTTTCTTGTACTTTTCTTCTATACACGCTTTAAATGCCTCTATCAGTCTGCCGTTAGCCCGTAGCTTTGTAGCTTCCTTGATCACCTCTTTTTCATTTGTTTCTGTAGAGTCCTTAAATAGGTTGCCAACTTTTTCATAATACTTTTCTAAAGGTATATGATGTTCTTTATCTAGATTTTTTATTACTTTCCTTATCTCTTCGTTATAAAAGTTATTCCACAGGTCATATGGGTTTTCTTCTGTACCAGCTGCACGCCATTCGGGTATCCTCTTTTTTAGTTTTTTTCGCAAATTAGTAATGAGATGATCTGATTCTGGTATAATTATCGTTTCTTTGAAGCACTCTAATGTAGATAGCTTATAGTGATTTTGGGTATAATACCCTTCTTTTTCTTGCTTGATGTAGTCATCATTACATCCACACTTAGTATGTCCAAAGAAGAGAAACAGCGCAAAAATATGGCTAGAATATTTTTTTAAATTCATTTTAATAATACTATATTACCCCGCTTGCAAAGCTTTTACTATTTAAAAACCTTAAAAGGTTATTTAAGACTGGGGCAAGATAGTTTTTTATCTCTTTTTTTCCTACTTCTAGCCTTATATTTTTATGAATAAGTTGATGTGCTGCCAATCTATTGGGTATTTTATTTGCCTGATTACTTTTTTTGTTCTAGCTTTGAAAGTTGTAGTTTACTATATTTCCTAATTCCTTTAACCCTTTTGATGCTTATGGCGGTTGCACACTACTTAAAAAAGTTTTTTTTCTGTTTTTTGACGGGTGTTTCCTTAAATAGTGTCCATGCAAAAAAAGCTGTTGGCGGCGCTGAGCCTCCTTTTCTCCAGGGGGAATCACTAACCTATGGGGTTTACTTTAGCTTTATACCTGCTGGTACGGCCACGATGTATGTCGATAAAGCGTTACATAAGGTCAATGAAGCTGTTTGTTATAAGGTTCAAGTAAAAGGTATCTCTAACGATAAATTGGCACTTTTAGGCTTTAAAGTGTCGGATACATGGGAAAGTTATTTAGATGCAGATGCCTCCAATGCACTGCGGCCGCACAGATGCTTTACCAATATTCAAGAAAATGGTTATATCAGGAACGAACAAATTGACTTTGACCATCAGCTTTATCAAGCTAGAGTGGCAGTGGCTGAAAGTGATAAGAATATAGAGGAGCCTGAGGTCACCTATCATCCCCTTTCGGGTGAAAAGAGCGTTAAAGATGTGATCAGTGCTTATTATGGTTTGCGTTCCATTGATACTACAAAGCTTAAGCCAGGTGATAAGCTTGTAATAACGGTTTTGCATGATAGGAAAATCTATGAAGATGTAGCCATCCTATTTCTCGGGAAAAAGACCATTAAAACCCAACTAGGAAAAATATCAGCCTTGGTTTTTGCGCCGTTGATTCCTGAGGAGGTTGGTATATTTTCTGGAACGCGTCCAGTGGAGGTATATGTGTCGGATGATGCCAATAAAGTTCCTCTCCTCTTAAAAGTTAATTTGATCGTAGGTTCAGTAGAAATAAAGCTTACAGACTATAAAGGTCTAAAAGAGCCTATTCACTTTTAACCATCTCCATCTTTATAATTTTCTATCTATATGTTTGACCATTACTGTTCTTTTAGTGTACTTCGCCCGTTATTGGCATCGCAAAAAGTTACTTGTATAGAAGTAGTAGAAGAACTGTTGCAACATACGCACGCACAGAAAGATTTGAATGCTTTTGTAAATGTTTATGATCAAGAAATAGTAGAAAATGCTGCTGTAGTCAATGAAAAAATAAAACAGGGTAAAGGTGGCCCATTGGCTGGAATGGTAGTGGGATTGAAAGATATGATTGCCTACAAAAATCATCCCTTACAAGCGGGTAGTAAAATTTTGACCAATTATGTCTCGCCATTTGATGCAACGGTTACGGAACGGCTTTTGGCAGCTGATGCATTGATTATTGGCCATCAGAATTGTGACGAATTTGGTATGGGTTCTTCTTCAGAAAATGCTTATTTTGGCACGGTGCTGAATCCTTTAGATAAAACAAGGGTTGCAGGTGGTTCTTCTGGTGGGTCTGCAGCGGCTGTAAAAGCAAAAATGTGCCATGTCTCTATTGGTACTGATACAGGTGGGTCTGTTAGGCAACCAGCTGCATTTTGTGGACTTGTAGGCCTCAAACCTTCTTATGGTAGGATTTCTAGGCATGGTTTAGTCGCTTATGCTTCCTCTTTTGATACGGCTGGCATTTTTGCCCATACAGTAGAAGACTGTGCCACGGTATTGGAGGTAATAGCTGGTCCTGATCTATTTGATGATACTGCAGCGGATCGTCCCGTACCGTGTTATACACATCTGTTAGATCATCCAGGGCGCTATAAAATAGCCTGTTTAGCGGGCACACTTGGCAATGGAGGGTTACAGACAGAAATAAAAGAGCATACATTGCATGGGTTGGAGCTTTTAAAGAAAGAGGGCCATCAAGTAGATCATGTCCATTTTTCGCTTTTGAAGTATGCCTTGCCTACTTATTATATTTTGGTAAATGCGGAGGCAAGTACCAATCTTGCGCGCTTTGATGGCATTCGCTACGGTTACCGGAGCAACCAGGCTACTACACTAGAAGAGGTCTATATTAAGACCAGAACAGAAGGTTTTGCCAAAGAGGTAAAAAAACGCATTATGTTGGGCTCTTTTGTGCTGAGTGCATCTCAATGTGAGACCCATTATGTTAAAGCATTAAAAGTACGCAACCTCATTAAAAAGGCGATGCAAGATATCCTGGGCCAGTATGATTTTATTATATTGCCTACTACTACCGCTACTGCTTTTCGCGTGAATAGTTTTGCAAACGATCCATTATCTATGTATTGGAGCGATCTCTATACGGTCTTGGCCTCTGTAGCTGGTTTACCAGCTATTTCTTTACCAAATGGGGTAGATCAAAAAAAATTACCCATTGGCATTCAAGTTATTGGCAACTATTTTGAAGAGGCTAAGCTCCTTACTTTTGCGTGCCATTTTGAAACTATTATAAAGTAGCCTATATTTTCTAGCATAGCTAGCGCAAATAACATTGTAAATTATTGCTATTATGGAAGTTCGAATTGTGAACCAATCGCACCATCCGCTCCCTGCTTATGCTACATTAGGCGCCAGCGGCATGGATTTGCGTGCTTTTACCCCTCTTCCCATTCAGCTTGCGGCTGGGCAAAGGGCCCTAATTGCTACTGGTATTTCTATTGCTTTGCCACAAGGCTATGAAGCCCAAGTAAGGCCGCGTAGTGGTTTGGCATTGCATCATGGCATTACCGTTTTAAATAGCCCTGGAACCATTGATGCAGATTACAGGGGGGAAATCAAAGTATTACTTATCAATCTTTCTGATCAGCCTTTTTTAGTGGCAGATGGGGATAGAATTGCGCAACTGGTGGTTGCTAAATATGAGTCGGTTTATTGGGAAGTGGTACCAGTGCTAGATGAAACCGCTAGGGGAGTAGGAGGGCATGGCAGTACCGGTAAAGACTAATGTAGTAGTTGAGATTTAATTTTGACTACTACAATATATCTTTTTACACCCTGGTCAAGTACATTTGTACGGTTTTTCTCCTGTGTGTATGCTTTGATGGGCGTTTAAGTTCGATTGATTAGCACATGCTTTCGGACAATATTTTATATAGTTTTTAACTTTGTTGTGCACAATAATAAAGTTCTATAGTGGTTGTCTATAGGCCATAGAAGGTTTTTTCTATTTTACCATATTCTTTACTAATGTGGGTAATGTATTCTAACCCTTTGTTGTACATATACATTATAACTTGCTTTATTTTACCAATGTCATGAATATATAGCTTTACATAAGTTTTTTATTCAGAATTTCAATACCTATACGTTGGCGAAAATAGGGCATATCGCTCTGAGTGAACTCGATCTTACGATTCTGTGCGAGGTAATCAGCAAACTTACATAAAAATACGCCGCAGTCATATCCGTTCCCCTGTTGTGGAATATCCTTCAAGCACTCGAGCCTCCACCCATCTTTATTCAGTTGACTCGTCTTCTTTGTAGCCATTTCATCAATAAGGTATGCTAGAATCTTGTTCAAGCCCTCCTTGTTCTCTCCTCCTTGCGAATCATAATACTGAATAGTCTTGTTGATCATATCAATAACTGCTAAACACCAATGGCCAGGGCTTTTGAGATGGATAGGAATAAGTACCTTATCATAGGAAAATACATTTCCTATACTCTTGGTCCACCTACTTACTCCTTTGTAACCTTCTTTTAAAAGTTTGTTATAAAACCAGGTATTGAATGAATAAACCTTTCCCTTTGAGCGTTTGTCAATCATAGACAGGTATGCTTCGATTATATTGTCATTCAGCCAGTTACCCATTTGTAGAGAGATGAGATCTT
The DNA here is from genome assembly GCF_965196625.1 of Cardinium endosymbiont of Nabis limbatus. GTDB lineage: Bacteria > Bacteroidota > Bacteroidia > Cytophagales > Amoebophilaceae > Cardinium. The sequence goes on from NZ_OZ239769.1 coordinate 806,817, forward strand.
TGGCTCTAACTTCTATGCCTTCTATTTCTGAAAGAATTGTGTCAGGTGCAGTTTTATAGGCTTGCTCCAGTTGGTCAAGCATCTTTTTGGTTAATATCACATCTTGTGCGTGCACCGATGGTTTACTTGAAGTGTCAGTTTTTGGTTTTTTTATTGGCGATTTCGTTTGCAGTTTTCTATATTTTTTAGTAAAAATTGCATATGATTTAGTATAATGATCGGTCTTCTCCTTGTTTTGTATCCTGTTTCCGTTTTGTAGGTTTATTAGTGGTTTATAGGGAACATTCCGTTCTGTTTTTTGTACTGTATGATCTTTTAGCAGAAAGTTTGGTTGTGTGGTACTGAGTGGTTCCACATGTATACAAGATGCAGCATAGAGTGCCGTGTAGAAAATAAAGATCGGTGTAAAAGAAAAGTGGGGCTGCATAAAGTAATTTTTAGTGATTGGAAAAGGATTTGTTAAATACCATACCTACCAGCACATTATTTTTTTGCATCGTTGGTAACATGAATCGTGCATTCTTTCCATGCTTCTGTTTGTCTGCTACCTGGCCCTTTTTTGCCTACTTTAATTTTTAGTTGATAATCGCCAGCTTTTAAACTTGTATCAGCAGTGAAGTGCATAGTCAAGCCAGAAGAGGGTATTGGCTGGTCTTGATATGCTTTTATATTATTAAATTTACTTGTAAGGTATCTGCCATTTTTATTTACTGAAATCGACTTTATAACGTATCCTTCTGTATTGCCAGTTGCTTCGAGCTTTATAGATGCTGGTTTTTCAACGTTTACAGTAATCTCGTTTTTTGTTAAGGTAAAACTTGATGGACCCACTATATTTGGTTTATCTTCGCTTAAATAGTCATTTTTGTATGTTTCTTCATTATTTAATGCTTGTATAGTCTCCTCTGTAGATGGTTCATTTTGGTTTTCATGTTTTGCTTTATCATTTATAACATGAACCGTAGATTCTTTCGATTCTTCTGTTTCTTGGTTTTGATTTTTTGCTTCATCATGCATAACATGAATCGTAGATTCTATCCATTGTTCTGTTTTTCGGCTACCTGTTCCTGTTTTTCCTATTCTAATTTTTAGTTGATAATCGCCAGCTTTTAAACTTGTATCGGCAGTGAACTCCACAGTCAAGCCAGGGGGTTTTATGGGCTTGCCTTGATGCGCTTGTATATTGTTAAATTTTTTTTGGACAATAATTGCCATTTTTATTTATTGAAATCGAATTTATAAAATATCCTTCTGTATTCCCAGTTGCTTCAAGCGGTATAGATTTTGTTTCACCAACTTTTATATTAATTTCTTTTAAAAAAGAAAATTTTGGCGACGGATCTATTTGCTCTGTTTGTTTCGAATCATCTTTCGGACTTTCATCTAAATCGCTCTCTTCAGTAGTTTCGGTATTGCTTTTTTGATCTATTCTCGTTGGAATTGCATTGCGCACAAGATTTTGTTCAATTACAGGATTAGCCTTCTTAGCAGTCAGCTCACTAGCCTGTTTGTTTTTACAGGATATGCCATGTACCAAAAGCAGCAGGGTGGTAAAGGCTTTATATATAAGCATCATCAATATGGTAGGCATAGTAGGAAGAATTTTTAACGTTATAGTTCTAGTAAATTATATTTCAATCAACCTGCATAAAATAATCTGATTTAGCAATAGGTGTAGCGTTTTTCACAAATCGCTTTCTGAAAGGATGTAATATTGGCATTATTTATAATATTATCTATCTTGAGGTGTTTTATTTTTTGATGATATGAAAGATTTTATTGCCAGCTTAGCTTGGCGTGGTATGATCCATGATATGGTTCCAGGTACGGCGGAACATTTAGGCAAAGGCATGGCTACCGGATATGTTGGTTTTGACCCTTCTGCTCCTTCTTTACACCTTGGCAATTTGGTGACTATTATGTTATTAAAACACTTCCAAGAAGCGGGTCATAAGCCTATTGCGTTAGTAGGTGGCGCTACGGGCATGATTGGAGATCCCTCTGGGCGTAGCCAAGAACGCTTGTTTTTAACGGAAGAAGTATTGCGTTACAATGAGGCCTGTATTGCTCAACAATTAGAAAAGTTTTTAGATTTCTCTGTTGGTCCAAATAAGGCTGTTGTATTAAATAATTTTGATTGGTTTAAAGATTTCTCTTTCTTAGGGTTTCTTCGTGATATAGGCAAACATATACCTATTGGCTATATGATGGCTAAGGATAGTGTCAAACAGCGCATAGAGAAGGGTATCTCTTATGCCGAATTTGCCTATCAATTGTTACAAGGGTATGATTTCTATCATCTCTACCTACATAAAAATGTAACCCTACAAATGGGTGGCTCTGATCAGTGGGGCAATTTAACTACAGGGGTAGAGCTTATTCGTAAAAAGGCACAATCTCAGGCATTTGCAATAACCGCTCCCTTGCTGACCCGTGCGGATGGAACGAAGTTCGGCAAAACCGCCTCTGGCAGCAATATATGGTTAGATCCGTCGAAAACTTCTCCTTATGCGCTCTATCAGTTTTTATTAAATAGTAGCGATCATGAAGCAGAAAAATTGATTAAAATTTTTTCTTTCTGCAAAAAAGAGGAAATAGAGGCCCTTATTTTGGCCCATCAGGCCAAACCTGAAATGCGCCTGTTGCAGCAAACATTAGCCAAGATTGTGACGACTATGGTCCATTCAGAAGCAGCTTGTAGGCAGGCTATGGCCTGCAGCGATATGCTTTTTGGCCATACCGACTCAGTGGATGCACTCTATGGACTCAGTGAAGTGGATCTGTTGAGCATTTGTGCCACTATACCTAAGGTGCACATCACAAGCACTGCGTTAAGTGCAGTAGACTCTATTGTTTCTTTGTTATCTGTGGCTACGGAAAATCTTATTATGCCTTCTAAGTCAGAGGCAAGGAGAATGATTGCTTCATCTGGTATAAAGGTAAATAAGGTATTGATAACCGATCCTTACCAAAAACCAGATTTTATTTTATTACACAATCGTTATCTATTGGTACAAAAAGGCAAAAAAAATCACTACCTTATTGTTGTTCAATAATTTTTGTATAAAACAATGATTACTAGGTCTTTTAGCAGTGCGGTATATGGGGTAAATGCTTTTATGATATCCATAGAGGTAAGCATTGTGAATGGGACCAGTCTATTTATGGTGGGGCTTCCGGATAGTGCTATTAAAGAGAGCCAGCATCGAATAGAATCTGTATTAAAGCAGATTAAATGTACGATGCCTCGGCAACGTGTTATTGTCAACCTTGCTCCAGCTGATATACGAAAGGAAGGTGCCGCCTATGACTTACCGATTGCCTTATCTATTTTACATGCCTCAGAACAATATAATTTAGCTCGGTTGCCGAATTATGTAATCATGGGCGAATTGGCTTTAGATGGGACGCTCAGATCCGTAAAAGGGGTATTGCCCATTGCTATTGAATCCCATAAAAATGGATTTAAGGGTATCATTGTGCCAGAAAAGAATGGACCGGAAGCGGGTATTGTGCGTAAAATAGAGGTTATTGCGGTTAACCATATTACAGAAGCCATTGCATTTTTATCGGGGGAACGGACGATTCATCCTATAGAGGTAGACACACGTAAGCTTTTTGAGGCGCAATCAGATGCCTATGCAGTAGACTTTTCGGATGTACAGGGGTAAGAAAATATCAAAAGGGCGTTAGAAATTGCAGCAGCTGGTGGCCATAATGTTATTATGATTGGCCCTCCTGGAGCAGGTAAAACGATGTTGGCCAAACGACTGCCTTCTATTTTACCTCCTTTTACCTTGGCTGAAACACTAGAAACTACTAAAATCTATTCTGTAATTGGCCGAATGGATAGCCATTATGGATTATTAGCTACAAGGCCTTTTCGTGCACCTCACCATACGATTAGTGATGTAGCATTGGTAGGAGGGGGGAGCTTCCCACAACCGGGTGAAATCTCTTTGGCCCATCATGGTGTACTTTTTTTGGATGAATTGCCAGAGTTTAAAAGGAGCGTATTGGAGGTGATGCGTCAACCTCTAGAAGATGGTAAAGTAGTGATTTCAAGGGCTAAATTTTCCATTGAGTTTCCAGCTAGTTTTATGCTTATTGCGAGCATGAATCCTTGCCCTTGTGGGTATTATAACCATCCTGACAAAGAATGTGTTTGTAGTACGGTTAATGTACAACGTTATCTGAATAAGGTCAGCGGGCCGTTGTTAGATAGGATAGATCTCCATGTAGAGGTAGTACCAATACTATTTGAAGAGTTGACTGCTTCGAAAAAGAATGAAGCAAGCCATCTGGTTCGAGAACGTGTAGTCCAGGCCAGGAAGATACAGGAAAAACGTTTCCAAGACCATGCACAACTGTATACCAATGCGCGCATGTCCTCTACCATGACTAAGGTATTTTGTCCTATTTCAAAGGCTGGGCAAAAGTTATTACAAGTAGCCATGGAAAAGTTGGGCCTTTCGGCAAGGGCTTACGAGCGAATTTTAAAAGTAGCCAGAACCATTGCTGACTTAGCAGGTAGTGAAAATATATCAGAAATACATTTAGCAGAAGCAATTCAATATCGTAGTTTGGACCGAGCAGGGTGGGGTAGTTAACCACTGCAGTTTTACTGCAAGTGCTACTTTTCTTGCGATTCTGTTTCTTGAAAATAACCAACGGCATTAACGGTAAAGTTTTTACGTGGCATCACCTGAAAGGCATGTTGCGCATCGCGTTGATGTACTTTAATAGCTGCTGCTGTTTAATTACTGGTTGTTTAGGGATGCCCTTGCAATATACCCATTTTGTAAAAATATAACCCCTCTTTTTATGATGACAGATCTTACAAGTCCGTTACAACAGCTGCAAGAATTAGGTTGTTTTTTACCAAAAAAAGTGATACGTTAAAAGCATCCATACTATAGTGCGCTACTACAATGATTTAATTTTATCCAATCTGTTATTGTGTAAAATTAGCAACTGTAAGGCGTGAATTTTATAATAAGATTGTATGCTTTTTTTATGCTCTTTTTTCTATTATAGATTTTTGATATGTTTTATATATGCTTGTAGTAGCATAGCCAGGTTGCATTCAAATGATGAAGCGGATATGCTAACCTATGGAAACGGTTTGGCAAAGGAGACTTGCCAAAATAGCCAAACACTAGATAGCTCTACCGTAGATAAATTTTTTCTTCTTGCAGCCAAAAATGGCGATGTAGCATTTATTAAACAGGCCCTTGCACAAGGTATGCGGCTTGATGAATTACAAAATATTATTCATGCGCAAGGTTGTTTTTGTCATAAAGAGCTAGTTAGATACTTATCTAGTATGTATAATCCAACAGATCAATACGGGAATACCGTGTTGCATGCTGAAGGTAAAAAAGGCAATATTTTTTCTTTTTTTCGTTTTCTTGAATTTTATAGAAATAGACCTTTACTGCATCAGTATAAAACTATATTGGCAAATCTAGACATACAAAATAACGCAGGCCAGACTCTATTCTATCTTTTAGCCAAAGAGGACCATGTGCTTTTTGCTCAAGTGATCTTAGATAAGTTAAATCAACTAGCTTCCTTGATCGAGGTTAACCTAGATCAAGATATCAATAGCTTTTTAAGCATAAAAAATAACGATGGACTTACTGTGATGGCTATTGCAGCTATAAAAAGGTGTAAAGATTTTGTTGAATTAGTATCGCCTTATGTAAAACCGTATACATGTGGTGCGTGTCCTCAAAGGTTTAGATTTCCAAGTACTTTAATAAGTCATGAAAGAACCCATACAGGAGAAAGACCGTTTAAATGTGCTCAGTGTGGTAAAGGGTTCACTAAAGCACATCATTTACAAGCCCATATGAGCGTTCATACAGGAGAAAGGCCTCATAAATGTGATCAGTGTAGTGACAAATTCCGTACTTCTAGTAATTTAAAAAGACATCAACTAATCCACACAAAAAGGAAGCCGTACGAATGTAGTATGTGTGATCAGGCATTTAATCAAAAATGTAATTTAACGGCGCATGAACAAGCAATACATGGAAATCAGCTGCTTAACAAGCTACATGACCTGGCGTACGTGGAAATGGAATGACATCACGTATGTTTTCCATACCGGTTACAAACAATACAAATCGGTCAAGCCCTAAGCCAAATCCGCTATGGGGTATGGTACCAAAGCGTCTGGTATCCAGATACCAGTTTAAATCTTCAATATGGGCGCGCTGCATCGCTTGTTTCAAATAATCGATGCGTTCTTCCCTTTGGGATCCTCCAATAATTTCACCTACACCAGGGAAAAGTATATCCATAGCGGCTACTGTTTTGCCATCATCGTTTTGGCGCATATAAAATGCTTTGATATCCTTGGGATAATCGGTTACTACGATCGGTCTTTTAAAATGCTGCTCTACCAGATAACGTTCATGTTCTGATTGGAGATCGATGCCCCAACCGGTAACGGGATAGGCAAATGTACCATTCTTGTTTGATGCAGCTTCCATTAAAATAGCAATGGCTTCTGTATAGGTAATACGGGCGAAAGGTTGTTCCAATACGAATTGCAACCGCTCTAATAAATCCATGGATGGGGTTTTATCTGCTTCATTTTTATGGCCCTGCAAACGCTGGTTCAAAAAATCAAGTTCTTCAGGGCATGTTTTAAGCAGATCAGCTGATAGGGATTTTAACAACCCTTCTGCAAGTGCAATTGTATCGTCCAGATTATTAAAGGCTACCTCTGGTTCAACCATCCAGAATTCTGCTAGATGTCTGGATGTATTAGAATTTTCTGCTCTAAAGGTAGGTCCAAAAGTATAGACTGCGCCTAAGCCCATAGCAGCTGCTTCTGCAGCAAGTTGTCCAGAAACGGTTAAGTTGGTGGCTGTGTTAAAAAAATCTGCTCTAAAATCAATACTGCCATCTGGATTTTTAGGTGGATGCGCAGCATCTAGGCTGGTTACACGAAACAATTCTCCTGCGCCTTCTGCATCAGCTGCGGTAATAATAGGTGTATGGAGATAACAAAAACCACGTTCGTGAAAAAAATGGTGAATTGCATAACTAATGGCATGTCTGATGCGAAAGACTGCGCCAAAGGTATTGGTGCGAAAACGCAGATGCATCCACGTACGTAAAAACTCCAACGAATGGGGCTTTGGTTGCAATGGGTAGTCTGGGGCGCTGCCTAGTAGGGTTAGGTGATCACCATGTAATTCTACCGATTGTTTGGTGCCTTTTGAGGCGACTAAACAGCCAGATACTGCCACACTGGCACCTGTAACCAGCTGGTTCAGCAGTTCTTTTGGGAGCTCAGATGGTGTCATCACTACCTGTAAGTGTTGTTGACAGGAGCCATCATTGATGGTAAGAAATACAACCTGTTTATTGATGCGCTTGGTGCGGATCCAACCTTTTATGGCAACTTTTGCACCTACTGTGCCAAATTGTAAAAGTTCTTTAATTTTGTTATGCAATGTATTCTTTCTTTAGATTAAAGATTAATATTTGTTTTGGTTTTGGTAATAGCGTACTATATAGCGCGCCTGATAAGGCCCAATGTATAAATAGTCTTCATTTAATCCAACTAAATGCTAAGATGCAGAAGTTACAATTAGAACAAAGGTTAACGCAGCGGTTGTCTGGACAACAGATTCAATTTATTAAGTTGCTGCAAGTACCTACTATAGCACTCAACGATTATATCTCAAAAGAGGTGACTGCAAATCCTTTATTAGATGAGGGAAAAGCGCATGAAGATGAAGTACCTGCCTCATCCGAATCATTTGCGCAGGATTTGCCTGATTATCGTTTCACGGATCCAAATAAAAAGATATACAAAACACAACCTTCTCGTGACCTTTGGACGCCATCTATCATTTCGTTGCAAGAAAAGTTAAAGGAACAGCTCCATTTGCTTCATTTAAGCAAAGTAGGTTATATAATAGGCGAACATCTCATTGGTAGTTTAGATCAAAATGGCTACCTGCAATGTGACCTGGAAATTGTTGTGCAGGATTTGCATGTAATCCATTATTTAGAGGTTTCTTTACAAGAAGTGGAAGAGGTATTAACTGCGATTCAACGTTTAGATCCACCTGGTATTGCAGCTAGAAATCTGCAGGAATGTTTATTTATACAACTGCAAGGGCAAAATCAGAAAGATCCCCTTATTCAGTTGGCAAAGCGTGTGGTAAGTAATTGTTTTGAAGCTTTTACTAAAAAACACTATGAAACCATAGCTAAAAAATTAGGGCTTACGGATACGGCTCTTTTGAAAGATGCACTGGTACACATTGCCCGGTTGAATCCTCGACCGGGGCGGCATAGTAATAGTATAGATGATGCCAATGATTACCTTACGCCAGACTTTATAATCGTAACGCATCAAGGTAAGCTTACCGTTGAGTTGGTGCACTATCCAGTTCATAAACCACGTTTTAATAAAAAATATCTTACCATGTTGGAAACCTATGAACAAAAGACGAAACAAGATCTAGAAAGCCAGGAGATGATTGCCTTTTTGAAAAAAAAGCTGGAGCATGCCAAGTGGTTTATGGAGGCACTGAGTCAACGGAGCCAAACGCTTTTAAAGACGATGGAAGCAATTTTAGAATTGCAATATGCTTTCTTTTCAGAGGGAGAAGAAACAGATCGATTAAAACCAATGGTTTTGCAGCATGTAGCGAATAAGGTTGGCATGGATGCTTCTACCATTTCAAGAATTGTGAACCAAAAATCAGTGCAAGGCAAGTTTGGTATTTATCCTTTAAAATTTTTCTTCTCTGAAGGCATCACTACATCTACTGGCGTAGATATCAGTAACAAAGTGGTGAAAAATAGAATTTTAGAATTAATTGATGGTGAGGATAAACAAAATCCTTATTCTGATGAGCGCCTGGTGGCGTTATTGATAGCTGAGGGGTATAATGTGGTCCGCCGTACCGTAACGAAGTATAGAAAGCAATTGCATTTACCGGTTGCTAGGTTGCGGAAGGTGTTAGAATAGAGCAATACTTCGCATAATATTTTTTAAATACTTTAGAAACGCTATGCCTGCACAATAGTAAAATACAGAATTGGCGTTCATACTAGCTTAGTTTCTTCTTCCACACTAAAATACCTAATCTTATTGCTGCCCATTTGATAACTTTATTTTAAGACCCTTAAACTAAACGCTACAGAAAATAAATTAAAATATTTTTGTCCGATTTTTTCAGGAGAATATACTCAACTAGTGTTAACGATTCACCTCGAAAATACCAGCTTTACATAAGCCTTCCATTTAGGATTTCAATAGCCATACGTTCACGAAAATAGGGCATATCTCTTTGAGTGAAATTGAGCGGAGCACCCAGTGCCACGTGGTTAGCGAATTGGCATACAAAGACACCACAGTCATATCCATTTTGTTGCTGTGGAATACCCTCTAAGCATTCAAGCCTCCACTCAGCTTTGTTAAGTTGACCTTGCTTCTTGTCAGCTATTTCCTTAACAAGATAGTCTAGAAGCTTATTCAGGCAATCTTTGTTGCTTTTTCCTAACGAATCATAATAGTTAATAGCCTTTTTACCAAAATCAACAACTGCTAAACACCAATGGTAACCTAGATGGATAGGAATAAGAAGCAAGTCATAGTCAAATATATCAATATTCTCAGTCCACCTTTTCACTTTTTCGTAACCAGCTGGGCTAGAAAGCAGCTTGAAAAAAAAGCTATTGAAATAGTGAACCTTTGGCAACAACTGGTTCTCCTTCTCTTCTGAGCGCTTGACAACCATATGTAGATATGCGTTAATTATAGAGTCGTTGAGCCACTTCTTTCCTTCTAGGAGGATTAGATCTTCCTTTTTAATCTGTAACTCACCTACAGTGACAAGAAGCATTTCAGATGAGGAGCCAAAGGCTTTCTTCACTTGGTCGAGCATCTCATCGGTTAGTGGCAGGTGTTCTGGATTCAGTGATGGTTTGTCTGGAATATAAGCTTGTCTGCTTCTTGCTTGCGGTACCGTATCTTTGAGAAGAAAATTCGGTTGTATATTTGCATTACTTGTTATTAGATTATTCTTCTTTAAAGCATTATCTCCACTGCTTGCATTGGGTATAGTTACGTTACTTAGTGCCAATACATTCTTCTTTAAAGCATTATCTTCACTGCTTTCATTAGGTATATTTGCATTGCTTGTTACTAGATTATTCTTCTTTAAAGCTTTGTATTGGTTAGCTTCACGAGGTGTGCCTGTATTATTCGTTCTAAATTTTTTATTATTCTTAGAAGGATTTTTACAGGACCCACTGTAGAACGTGCTATAGAAAAAAAGACCAGTGCAAAAGAAATATGGGATTGTATAAAGTTTATAGCCATTCATAATAGTTAAGTTAAGTGCATTACATCAATCTTTTTAAAACTGAATAGCTCGCTACATAGTATTTAGACTAAGAATAGCTATCTGAGGTAAATTGTAGGCCTTTTATTTTAATCGAGCGCTTATTGTCCAAGTTATCAACCCACTATTAAAATTTTTGACCTTAGATAAAAGGTTATTAAAATAGTCTAATTTTGTAGAAATCGTGTTAAACGCAGCCACCTGCTTCACCTAATTTAAAATGTTTTCTACACACAGCAATATATCGTTCATTCCCTCCAATCTCGATTTGCTCACCTTCTGTAACTTTACGATGTCTATCATCAATACGCATATTCATAATCGCTTTAGCTCCGCAATAGCAAATCGTCTTTATCTCATCAATTTTATCTGCCCAAACGAGTAAATAAAGACTTCCTTCAAAAGGTTCACCACGAAAATCACTACGTAATCCATATGCTAAAACTGGTATATTGCACTCATCAACTACATCACTTAGCTGCAATACTTGCGCTTTTGTTAAAAATTGTGCTTCATCGACCAAAATACATTTCAAATTATTAGTCTCTTGTAGCCTTTCTTTAACAAAATAAAATAGATTGTCCTCTGCACTAAAAGGCTTACTAACCGCCTCTAAACCTATACGTGAAAAAATCACCCCCCTTTTATAACGAGTATCGATAAGCGGGGAAAACAATAACGTTTCCATACCACGTTCTTTATAATTATAACTCGCTTGCAGTAGGATTGTACTCTTACCTGCATTCATAGCCGCATAATAAAAATAGAGTTTAGACATAATAGTAAAAAATCAATAAGTTGTTTTTCCAAAAAGTTTGGTTTTTCCTTGTGATATGAAATTTGCCACTATTAAAAATATACATTTTTTTATTAAATTGGTGTGTTAGTAATTGGAAATAATATTGCTACAAGCAACCAAGGATGTAAAGTTATATTGTTCAAAAACAACAAAAAATAAAATAGAACTATTATGAACTTTTTTTATTTAGAAGCTTTTGCTTTTATAACAGGCTTGTTAAGTGTCTATCTTCTAATCAAAGTCAGCTTATGGAATTGGTTCTTTGGTATCATAACAGTGCTTTCCTTCCTATTCATTTTTTTCAATGCTAAGCTATATGCCGAGATGGGCTTACAAGTTGTTTTTTTAGCCCTTCAGTGCTATGGTATTTACCAATGGTCTAGTAGTTCACCTAGAAAAAATTCCTTATCCATTCAATTGGCACACCGATCCGTTTATTATGCATATACAGCCAATGGTCTATTGCTGTTTACTGGGATTAGCTATATGCTAAACAAGTATACAGATTCTACAACTGTCTATGCTGATGTTTGGATTACCACATTAAGTCTAATTGCTCAGTGGATGATGGGCAAAAAATATTTACAACACTGGCTATTATGGATCGTTGTGGATATATCTGCGATTATTTTATACATCTATAAAGCCTTGTATTTAACAGCCCTGCTCTATTTTATTTATATCTTTCTAGCTATTATAGGTTATAAAAATTGGAAAAATCTCCTTAAAGAAGCGATAGCTAGTCAAGCAAGATAACGACTATCGTTTAAAGGCCTCTTATTATTAAGATAAATAAATATACTCTCTGGGAAAAGAAGAAAACCCACCAATGGTTATAAAAAATTATACAATCCAAGCTACGACCAAGACAACTGTACCACTTGCATTTAGTACAGATAGCAATCTCATAGTATATATACTAATCCTTTGAAAGCAGAAACTAATGTGCTTAACTAAACTTCAACACAACCCTCTCTAGATATATCTGCTAATGTAATAAGCGGCAGCTTCAATTAAAGCAAGGTATGTTAAAATTAAATGATACTGAATTGAAAGCTAGAGACCAACTGGTCCTTGGTAAGAAAGAATTGGTATTTGTGCCTAATGGATTTGTAGGAAAGTTTTCATCTATCATTGTTATACAAAACAGCAATCTAGTTACAACTACAGTTTCACTAAAAGGGACCACAAGTGCTTATCTACAAATCTAACCAAACTGATTTTCAGCTCATCTGTAAAGACACACTTGCTTATCAAAACTTTTTAGAGGGGAATAGGAGAGCTTTTAGGAGGTGTGCGACCAGAAGGCTGAACGGAATAGGTAAGAAAAAGTTACTTTTGTGCACATAGGGTAAAGTACAAAGGGATAAAAGCTTAGCCAAGAGCCTGTAAATTATTTTGTGTAAGTGCCGTTTTTTAGGAGAATCTTCCCTCAAATTCGATAGCGAATCGATTCAGAGCCGCTCTCCAATCATGTAAAGACATAGTCCACTTTTGTGATGCCTTCTGTATGGCTAAATATACTACTTTTAATGCAGATTGGTCATTAGGAAAAATTTTACGGTTATTGATAGATTTTCTAATAACGCTATTGAGTGATTCAATGGCATTGGTCGTATAAATAATTTTTCGTATTTCATCAGGATAGTCAAAAATAGTTATAATGTTGCTCCAATTTTTATGCCATGAACGACTAATAGCTGGATATTTTTTATCCCATTTTTCACTAAAAATAAGAAGTGCTTCTTCCGCTTGCTCAAGAGAAATAGCGCGATAAATAACTTTAAGATCCGATGCGACGGACTTCATGTCCTTATAGGGTACATAACGTAACGAATTACGAATAAGATGAACAATGCATAACTGAATTTTGGTTTTTGGAAATACTGTATTAATAGCATCTGGAAATCCGGTTAATCCATCAACACAAGCAATAAAAATATCCTTAATGCCACGATTATTTAACTCAGTTAATACTGAGAGCCAAAATTTTGCACCTTCGGTTTCTGCTATCCACAAACCAAGTAATTCTTTTTGCCCTTGACAATTAATGGCTAATGCCAAATAAATTGATTTGTTGATTACGCGTTTATCTTGATGACACTTGATAACGATACAATCTAAATACAATATGGGATATACTGTTTCTAATGGACGATTCTGCCAAACAGTAATCTCCTCAATAACAGATTCAGTTACTTTCGAAATTAAACTGTGTGATACCTCTGTACCATACAGCTCTTTGAATGTATCTGAAATATCTCTGGTAGTCATCCCTCTAGCATAAAGAGCCAAAATTTGTTCATCAAATTCAGTGAAGCGAGTTTGCCCTTTGCGAATGATTTGAGGATCGAACGTGCTGTTTCGGTCACGTGGCGTATTAATTTCCATTTCGCCAAAATCACCCTTTAATCGCTTAGGAGAGTAACCATTACGGCTATTTCCCGTGTTCCTGCCTTCTATAGCATGCTTTTCATAGCCAAGATGATCCTCTAATTCTGCATCCATAGCACGTTCTACCGTGATTTTTAATAGTTGCTTGCTGAGAATAGCTAAATCTTTTTCACTCTTAATAGACTTCGACAATTCATTTAGTAGATTTGGATCTATATTTATTTGTTGTTGTTCCATTGCTTATGACTCATTTATAACTAACGATTTAATCCGTTAGATTAGTTAATAATAAGCATTTACACAATTTTATTTACAAACTCATAGGTTCAGACTAGATCCCTAGTCTACATAATCTTAAATTCCTTAGCTGCCCATAGTCTGTAAAGCCCAAAGCTTAGCGTAAAGACCATTCTGTTGTAATAGTTTTGCATGTCTGCCTTGCTCAATAAGCTGACCCTGATCTAGCACTAGAATATGATCCGCATGTCTAATGGTATTGAGTCGGTGGGCAATACTGATCACAGTACGGTTGTAACAAATTTGGTCCATATTCGATATAATAGCTGCTTCAGACTCATAATCAAGCGCAGAAGTGGCTTCATCTAAAACTAAAATCCGTGGATTCACCAGTAATGCCCTGGCTAAAGCTACCCTTTGACGCTGACCACCCGATAATCCACTACCTCTTTCACCGAGCATGGTTTGGTATCCTTGGGGAAGCATATTAATAAAACCATCCGCTCCAGCTAATTTGGCTACTTGGATAACCGCATCTTCACTGGCTTCAGGACAACATAATTTAATGTTATCCGCTATCGATCCAGCAAACAACATATTATTTTGTAATACAACACTCATATTAGACCGTAATGCAGTGGGATCAGCAATAGCTACGTCCATACCATCTACTAGAATTTGGCCATGTTGGGGAATATATAGACAGTGTAATAACCGCGTTAAGGTGCTCTTACCTGATCCTGATGGGCCTGTAATGCCCACAAATGTTCCAGCTTGAATCGTAAAAGATAGATTTTTTAAAACTTCTGCTGTATCAGGTTGATAGCGGAAACGGATATCCTGAAATTCAATCTTACCTTTTAATGTTGGAAGAGATACTACGCCTTTACTACCAGCCTCTGATGGCATATCTAATATGTCACCGATACGACGCAGTGCTATTAAAGTATGCTGGAACTCTTGCCATATTTGCGCCAAGCGTAAAATAGGCTGGGTTACATGATTGGCCAGCATATTAAAAGCTACTAATCCACCAACAGTGAGCTCGCCTGCTAAGACAATTTTTACGCCCAACCATAATAATAAGGCGGATATTAGCTTTTGTATAAGACTAATTCCCTGGCTAGCAGTAATAGCCAGTTTTTTAGCTGAAAAGGTAGCCCGTAATTGACCTGCTAAGACCTGTTGCCAACGTTTAAGGAAATCTGGTTCAGTAGCAGTAGTTTTTAACACCTCTATACCGGTTATCATTTCAGTTAAATAAGCGGTAGTTAAGTTACTAGCATCATATTGTTTTGTAACACGGTTACGTAATAGGGGACCAATCATCAACCAAAATACAGCATATAGTACTAAAGATGCTAGTACAATATAGGCTAATAAGCTAGCATAGCTAAACATAACCACTACAAACATCAAGATAAAAACAGTATCCAATACCAGCATTAAGGCTGAACCAGTAAGGAACTGACGAATTTGATTCATTTCAGAGATCCGTGCAACGATCTGACCCGTTTGTCGCTGGCTAAAATAGTCTAGTGGTAGCGTTAATAAATGGCGGTATAATCTGGCAGAAAGTTCAGCATTAATTTTGCTAGCCAAATTAGTAAAAACTTTACCTCGTAGGTAACCATGTATAGGTTCTGCTATAGCTAATTCTACTATAGCTAGTGCCAATATTTGCAAACTATTAATACCCCTTAACCAATACTTGATCAATAACATTTTGAAACAATATAGGACTCACTAGATCCATCAATTGCAATACCAAGGATAAAGCTAGAACCTCTCGTAACTGAGGGATATGGCGTAATATGGAAGGCAAAAACCAACTTAACCCAAATTGAGTATCTGATATTTTTATCTCTTTTTCTGCCAGTAACACTACTGGGATATTATATTTTCCATTAATAGGAGTAGGAAGTGGCTCTTGATAAACCTGTTTAGTATCCAGATCATAACGCCACCAATATGCTGGTTCTATTTTTTCAATTACACTCCATTGACCATTTAAGCAGACTAATATCGGTAGTGATGTTGTTTGTAAATTATCTTCTATCTTTTGATACCATTTAGCACGTAAACCCGCATACCTAGCAGCTAAGCAAATATCCAAAGCGGTTAATTGCTCGCAATCTATATCCATCTTATGGCCTAATGATGCTTCAGTTACTACTAGTTGAAAATATTCAGCAGCTTTAACAATGGCTGGTATACCATATTTCCCTCTAATCATTTTTTCTTCTATTTATGGCTCCCTACAGGATTCAGCACAATATTCTCTAATTGGACTCAGTAAATAGTCAATGATACGCCGTTTCCCTAATTTAATCTCAGTAGTAATAGTCATACCAGGAGTTAAAGTAATCAGCTGATCATTTATAACCATGTGATTTTGATCTAGTTCAATTTGAGCTGGAAAGACTAATTCGGGATTTTGTTCACTGCGTTTAACAGAATCACGTGATAAACTAAGCACCTTACCACTAATGGTACCATAACGACTATAAGGGAAGGCTTCTACTTTAACAGTTACAGATTGTCCAGGACGAATAAAGCCAACATCTTTATTGGCAATATCAATTTCTGCTTGTTGTGGGGCATCATAAGGCACTATCACCATTAAAATTTGTGCGACTTGAACAATACCCCCAATAGTATGAATAGCCAGTTGTTGTACAGTGCCATCTAGTGGTGCTCTCAATATTTGTAACCGTCCACGATCTTGAGCTTTAGCTAATTCTTGCGTGGCTATTAATAAGGAAGATGATGCTTTATTTAAGTTATCATGCCATTCTAGCTGTTTTTGTGCTATATAATTAGCTTTTACCTTTCGCAACGTATCGATGCTAGTCTGTAACACTTTTAATTCTTCTTGCTTAGTAGCTATGGATAACTGTATCTCTAATCCCTCCTTTTCTTTTTCTAATAACGTCATTTTAGCCATAAAGTCAGATTTAGCTAACTCCCGACTTGAAATTAAACGTTTTTGGATATTCATTTTTAGCTTTTGTAGTCCATCTAGGCTTCTTTGGTGAGCTATTTGCTCAGACTGCTTGGTCTTTAGTTCAGCATCGAATTTAGACAACATCGATTGATATTCTTCCCAGATACTGGTAAGATAAGTGTAAGTTCTTGCTGCTATAGATGCCTCTATAGCATTTGGTAGGATTAAGCCATTCAATGGATCATTGCTAAGCAGCGCGCGATAACGAGCCACTGCTAGTTGCTGAAATAAGTGTTCTTCTTGGCAACGCTCTATTTCTTGTGCTGATCCTACTATATTTAGGGCTAACAACCTCTCTCCAGCTGTCACATGTTGGCCATTCTGTACTAAAATCTCTACTACTTCTCCTGTTTCATAGGGTTGAACTAATTGAGAACGACTAGGCAAAGTAAGCCGACCAGTAGCCGATACATGAATATCTAATTGACCCAAACAAGCCCAAATGAATACTGATAAAGTTAAAGTAGTGATCGTAATAGATGTTACCAGAGCAGTAGGTGAAGGTGGGCGTTCTATTAACTCAAGATAGGAAGGCAGAAAGGCATATTGATCATCACTACGATGCTTCTTGGAAAAGCAAGCAATATATCGTTGTTGTATAAACGTACGTATTATTCTATATAACCGTTGCATACATAATTTACTTAAAGTTAAAGAGATCCATAGTTAGATTTCTAATTTTAAATCTTGCTGTAAACGCCACAATCGCGCATATTTACCATTTAGCCCTAATAAGGCTTCATGAGTGCCTTGCTCTATAATTTGTCCTTGCTGTAAAACAACAATGGAATCACAATGTTTCACAGTGGATAGACGATGGGCGATCGTAATGACCGTACGACCGTCAGCTATCTTATTCATATTGGCTTGAATGAAAGCTTGCGACTCATCATCTAAAGCACTAGTAGCTTCATCAAAAATCAGTACTTTAGGATTAATTAATAAAGCACGTGCAATGGCAATACGTTGCCTTTGCCCGCCGGATAGAGAACTACCGCCTTCAGTTAGTAGGGTGTCATAACCCATAGGTAGACGCAAGATAAACGCATGGGCGCCTGATAGCTTGGCTGCCTCTATAACTGCGTCCAACGAAGCTTGAGGCAACGATTGCGCAATATTATCACGGACCGTACGGTTAAATAAATAGTTTTCTTGCAGTACTACAGCTACTTGTTGACGCAAATTACGTAAATCTAGTGCATTTAAGGACTTTTTATCATATAATATTTGCCCTTGTTCTGGTAAATAGAGTCGTAGTAACAAACGAGCTAAAGTGCTTTTTCCAGAACCTGATGCACCTACAATACCTATTTGCGCACCGGATTGAATATGTAAAGAAATACCTTGCAATATCGGTGGTCCAGTTGGTTTATAGCGAAAAGATACCTGATCTAGAGTAATGGAACCCTGTAAGGCATAGGGTTCTCCTTGAAATGCTTGCTCTACTGGTAAATTTAGCGTATCACCCAAGATATCTACGGCTACTTTAGCTTGGACAAGCTTACTCCATAGTTCAACTAGTTTAGATAAGGGTTGCGAAAAATGCTGCGCCAACATATTAAAGGCAATAAGTTGACCAAGGGTAATCTTCAAATGAATAACATCACTAGCTCCATAATACCTTCTAGTTTTAGTAACAACTCACTACAAGCCAACGCACTTTCTATTACCATGGTCTATACTATTTTGAATAAGTGCATAGTTGGCGTTATAGGTATTGCCCATCTGTGGAGTAGAATCAGTAACCTGATCTATCGGTGTCATACTACAGATAGATTGCTTTAAAAGGTTCACATCTGTTGTAGTATTTCCCAATACTTCAGGTGGAGCTTCCAGTGAGGAGTTTTGTTGTAGGCACTGTTGCACTATTTTATCACATAATAGCTGCGGAATAGTCTCTACTTCTCCTGTAGCTAACTGCTGGGGAACTGTCTTTATGGCTTGCGTATATAACTCAGGCGTTGCTATTACATCGGAGACAGCTTTTTCTATCCCACAAGCTTGCACCTGTTCTTGCACCTTAACAATAAACGTACCTATTTTCTCTAAAATATTTTTAGTATATTCTTGTTGAGCATAATAAAGAGGTTTATTATTATAAATATCTTCAGCATCAATATTTGCACCTGCCTTTAATAATGCTACAACAATATGGTTGTTCCCTTCCTCAACAGCTGCGTGTAGTATTGTCATACCTTTATCATTACGAACATTCGTAATAATTTTCATATCAACCTGTGTTTGATGAATATGATTGGTATACTTAAATATTTCGTCAATTGAACTTAATAGGCCAACTATATTTTTGTTAGAAGTAAATTCTTTTGGGGTACTTTTAAATTTGTTTTCACTATTAAAGATGGCACCATGCTGTAACAGAAATTTAACAATATCCAAATAACCATTTTCAGCTGCATAATGCAAAAGAGTGTTTCCTTGATTATCCCGTACATTAACAATAGTCTCAATCTTTATATTATGCGTTTTTGCTATGTCTATGATCTTTAAATGATTAATAATACCTTCAGGATTATCGCTATCTATACTAATAAACAATTCATTAATTGAACCAAGTAACCTTGAACTTTGGTTCTCTATAAGTTCAAACGGCGATTTTCCTTCTTTATTTTTAACATTAAAATTAGCACCTTGTTGCAATAAAAACTTAACAATTTCCATTTTATCATTTTCAGCAGCAAAGTGGAGTGGTGTATAATGGTTAACATCTAAAGAATCGATATCTGCATTATTATTTAATAATAACTGTATAATATCAATCTTACCAGAAGAAGCAGCGCGATGTAGTGCGGTTTTACCACTTTTGTCCCTAATATCAATCCATTTTAATGTTCTATCCTTATTGGTATAATCTTCGATTACTTGCTTTTCACCACTATCAACAGCATTAAAGAATGCGTTAACCGATTGCAATAATGTATCAGGTATATTATGCTCATTTGAAAGTTCTTCAGGAGTACGGCCTGCATTATTCTTAGCATTAAAAATAGCTCCGTTATTTAACAGTAAACGAACCATGTTAGTATTACCTTTTATAACTGCAATATGTATAGGCATATTACCATCTTTATTTACGCCATTTATTGACCTAAACTGATAATCTCTGTAATGAGGAGACCATCCTTGTCGTTTTTCTTTTAGATAGTCCTGGTTAGCTTTTAATAAAGCTATCAAAGCTTGTTGATCATTCTTATCAGTAGCTAAATGTAGCAAAGCATTATTTTTATTATCCTGCGCATTAAGAATAAATAGCGTTGGATTGTGTGTGTCCGATGCGTCTGAATACTGTGTTCCATGTTGAGTATCTGATAATAACTTATCATTTAAATCCTGGATCAAATTTTTACTATTAAATAATTGATCCAGTGTATCCAGTAACCAAACAATTTTTTTACTTCTTTCATTCAATAAATTAGGATTTTCTAATAGATTGCGGGGTGTCTTCCCATTCAAGTCAACTACATTATACATAGCACCATACTGCAACAGTAACTCTACAATTTTAATTTGTTGCAACTGAGAGGCCCAATGTAACGGTGTTTTACCCTCTTTATCCTTAAGATTAATATCTCCGCCTTTACGTATAATAAATTTACCCCAGTCTATATCATTGGATTGAATAGCCTTATGCAAACGAGGCATACCGTTTTCGTCAATAAGATTCAAATCAAATTCATGTGGATTTTTAAAAAATCCAGCTTGATTCCTTACTGATTCAGGAATATTTGCATTGCGTGTCACTAATAAATATTTTATAACATTTGGATCTGTATCTTCGTTTTCTATAGCGTAATACAAAGGTGTTTTAAGTTCATTATCCTGCATGTTAACATCAGCTCCACAGTCAATCAAGTATCTTATTATATTTAGTCCACGCTTGGCATATATTGCCTGAAATAAAGGAGATTCACCTCGATCATTTTTAGCATTAACGTCTTCTCCGCTGTCAATCAAATATTTAATGTTTTTCAAGTTTGCTCCAGAATCAACTGCACTATGTAATGCAGTATTTCCATCATGTTTAATATCTTCTCTGTGATTATCAAATAAATACTGTATAATATCAATTTGATTATTCCGAGTTGCCTGATATAAATGTAGATAATAGTAGTCGCGATTTTCTTGATTTATAAAATATTTAAAGGTTTTTATATGACCATCTCTAGCAGCTGCCTGTAGAATTTTTGTATAATAACTAGATCCCTCCTCTTCAGATGTATAATCAACTTCATAGTTAGTTTTTGTGCCTCCGTTATCTACTAAATACTTTGTAATCCTCAGTCTATCATCATCACTTAGTTCTTTACTAAGATTAACACGATCTAAGGGTGTAATACCATTATCATCTTGATTGAGTAAATTCCTCCTTATTTCTGTGTTGCTTATAGTATCTAGTATGGCTATAATTACTTGGACACGTCCATGCATAAAAAAGTAAGAAAGTAACCTGGGAAATTCATAACTTAACCTAAGTGTAGAAGCTGCACTTGGATCTTGTAACAATAATTTCTCTTCTATCTGTCTTAGCTTATGATCTTGATTTGCATAGGCGCCATGAACTTGTTCAATAACATATGATACTAATGGTCTTGTGTCTTCATTTAATTGGCTACTATCAGCACCTTTTAATAATAAATCGCAAGCAATTTCCATCCTATTATTTTTGGCAGCATAATATAGAGCAGCTTTACCATCATTATCTGGTTTATTCACAAACTTGACCAATTGCGACTCTCTATATTCTTCTTTTTTAAAGGTCCCATGCTCTAAAATATTTTTTTCCAGAATATCATTATTATAATTTAGTAAGTACTCAACAATATCTGAATGGCCATGTTCAGCAGCATAATGCAATGGTGTTTTTCCTAGATTATCAGATTGCGGCCAAGCATCATGGTTTGATTCTAGTAAAGTCTTAACAAGGTTCAAATAACCATTTTGAGCAGCAAAATTTATTAGTGGTTTACCTTCTAACAAAGCAAGACCTTCTGTTCTTTTTGTGTCTTCTAATTGCTTAATTATACTGTTAATAAAAATAGGAGAGGTATTAGGTAATATTTTATTAACGTGTTCAAGTGTTCCACTAAAATCACTAACCATCTTTTCAGCAAAAGGAAAAGAAACAAAATATTCTGCAAAAGTAGCATGGGTAAAATGTGGTTTATCATCTATAATTTGATCAATTATGCCTTGGTTTTCATCTCCACTTTTAATATCCTGTATCCAACCATTAATCTTCTCTTGATTTGTAGAAGATAGTTTTGTAAACTCTTCATTATTCAACAATGCGTATAGTGCTAATTCTTGTTGTTGTTTTATAAATTCTTTATAATCTCGATCGAAAGTCCTTTTTATCCCTGGTTTTGTAAAATCTATTTCTCGCTTCTCTTTAAAATGTATATCATAAAATTTTGTTTTTACAAAGCGTTCATATAACTCTGCAATATTAAATTGATTTGGTAGTGTTGGTTTTTGATTCGGAATATTAGTAGTATCTAAAAACTCTTTACATCCTTGCCATGCTTTTTCTTGCTTTCCCTCTTTATTTTCATAAAAAACCTCTGCTACCATACTTATGTGTAACGGAATACCAGTAAATTCTGTCTGTTTACCGCTAGTTGATCCAGATAATAGTGTAATTAATTCATTAGCATAAATTTTTAATTTTTGATCATTAACTTGAGAAAAATTTTCTTGATTGAATTTTTGCTTCCAAAATAAAGCTAAAAAATCTATTTGATCTTTTTCTTTAGAAAAGGGCTTTAAATCATAGGCAAGCACATTTAATTTACTTTCTAAATCCGTTCTCATATTTGGTCTAGTAGTGACCAATAATTTTTCCACTTTAGTCTTCTTTAACTCGCCAAGCAAATTAATTACTATATCTTTATAATCTGGGGTAATTTCATCAAAACCATCAAGTAGTATTACCACCTGCATTCCATTATTAGAACCAAAATCAAGATATTTCTCTAATAACTTCTTTTCTAGACTATCATTAAGCTTTAATAGTTTGTTCAGCAAGAAATCTATTGCTTGATCCTTATTAAACTGGTTACTTTTTAGTTCATTTAGTTGATCAGTATACTTGATTAGATTAATTCTTATTACCCATCTACAAGAACTTTTATCTTTCATTGCTTGGGATAAGCTAGTTAGAACCGTCGATTTCCCCATCCCAGCAGTATCAGCAATGACTACTACTTTATGTCCAACACTATGATTCAATAAATCTGATTCTGAATAATAATTAATACGACTTTCGCCAGATTGAATATATTTACGTAATGCAGATACAGAGCCTTGTGATTGCTGCCAAATTAATTTACCTGACTCACTTTTTAACCAATGAATATTAGAATCAGGGCTTTCTTCACATAACTGATTAAAATTCTCCTTTGTGTAACCCAACTTATCCGGGAAGGCTCTATCTGTTTCTATATTCGTTTTTATCTCTATTTGATAGAATTTACGATCTATATAATAATCCTTAACTTTACCTAAATCTGTCAGTTGGCTACCTATGTTTATCTCTTTATCCTGAATAAGATCAACGAATGTATTGACATCTATAATGTCTACTGGGAATGGATGTATTAATTGATTTAAACTCGTTTTTTCTCCTTTTTCTTGGAGAAGTATCAAATTTTTTCCTAAGAGCTTTTTTTGTGATGTAGGCTTAAGATCACTGAAGCGAGTAGTATCCTCTATTGGAGGTTCAGCATTAGACGCAAACTTACTAGCTAATGGGTCTTCTTTTTCTTTAGTAATAAGAATGATTTTTTTCTCTGGCTTACTCCCTATTACTTCAGATAGCTTTTGATGTAACTCTACTACCTTTTTTTCTTTAGAATTACATGTTATGACTAATAAGTAATGGCCGTCCTCTGAGTTAAAAGTATTTATTACTAGTCTTTGTGCCTCTGGTCGCAATAAGGTAGTTAATTTTATAAAAATTAAGCTTTTAGCATATTTTTTAATAAGCTCCTCAGGAGATCCTTTCAAATTTTCTAGAGAACGGTAAACCTTAATGGCGCTGAATAGGTTATCTGCTTCGTCAAAAACGTGAAAAGTTGATTTTCTATTGCCAGAAAGGAAGGTTTTTAACTCATCTTTGATAGGATTCTCATCAAAATCAATACCATATTCTTCAAGCTTTTCACGATATACTAAATGGAAACCTGTAGCTATTATAGTATTAATTTTACTTTCTATCGAATTAAAAAATTCTGCTCCATGTTGCTCAGTAAGCCATTCTCCCTCCTTTCCTTTTTCTTTTCGCTTCTCCTTAAACCAATCTAACATTCTTCTTTGGAATGAATCACTTACCAAATCAGCATTAAGTAAATTAAATTTACTATCCTTACCTATTTCCCTTGCAATAATGCTTCCTAAAGCCTCCTCATTAGGTTGATTAACTGCAAAAACCAACTTTTCAAAGAATGCTTTAATTGCACTATCTTCAATCTCGTCATTTGGCAATTCAGGCTTTGAACCTAACTGCTCTTCTTTACAAGTTTTGAAATTGTTGATTATAAATTTATAATCCTTAAGGTTACTAAAATTTATTCCTTGTGTCTGAAGTGCTGCTTTCAGTGCAGTCTTAAACTCCTCTAAGTTACCTGGTAGTTGATTATTATCATCCAAGAATAATGAACTAAATATTAGATTTTTGCCTTCTTCATCTTCTACTAAGATATGTCCAGCTAATGGGCTACCATCCTGAATATTATCTGCGACAATTCTTTCTATAGATCCTTGTTTTGCATTCTTTTTATATTTGCTTCTATCAATTGTAACAACATGATCTTTAGTCTCTTCTATTAACCTGGCAATCTCTTTAGCAAATATTTGTACATCAGAGAGCTGAGGGTTCTTGTTCAATTCAAAATCTAGTTTTGCACGCTTTTTAAAATCTTTAAAAAAGATCTCACGCAATTTTTGCACCCTAGATACTTTATTTTCAATAAAATCGTTATGAAGCTTTTTAGTGTTTCTATCTATTACCTTTTCGTTTACCAGTGCAACATGATATTTTCTAAAAATGTCAGATCTTAACTCTAGCTTTTTATTATTTAGCACATGATCAGCTAACTCCTTTGCTAGTAAGTATAAATTAGAGGTTTCTCTCAATTTTTCATATAGCTCATGTTGTTCATCTACAACCAGTCGATAACGTTGAGGATTTTTGCTTGGAGTAGATACATCTAAAATATCATCGTCCTCAGGTACGGGCTTAAGATAGAGTGAACTACCCAACAATTTTTTCAAATCCGGTTGATTAAAACTATTATCAAAATCAAAGTCAATATTAGTACAGAGAATGAAATCTTGTAATGCCGCTGCTGTTTTTGCATCTATTTTTGCATCTGTGAATTCTTTATGTTGTTTCTTAATATCTTCCTTAAGATCTTTCTTAATCTTACAGTAGGATATAAAATATTTTTGCAGGCTAAAATCATCATCTCTATCCGTTAGTAAGTCATGAACATTAATCTTTCTAGACTCATCTTGTTTATGTTTAGCTTGTAAAAAACGATACGTCCAACTACTTTCTGTACCTGTTTTATAGTGAAAAACTAAATCATCAAATTTTGCTGCAGTCTCTACTTCAGTACCCAACCGGAAACTGTACTTTTGTTTCAACGCTCGTTTTAAAAACAACATTAACAACTTTAATTGGTAAATATTTCCATGTAAAGTGTGTACTAATCCTTCTTTAGAATAAAATTTTTGTAACTGGTTACCAGTAGATGTAGATTGAACACCTGGTTGCTGAGCACTGGCAGGAATAGAGCTACCTGGGTCTAGACTTAGTTTCTTAGCTACCGGTCCTTGACCTGAAGATTCTCCTTTTACATTGATCATTACCATTTTACTAATCATTTTGACTTATACATTTCTACATAAGCATCGTGAGATTTCTATAACGCAATTAAATTTTCTAGCTTGCAAAGAATCTAGGATTATTTTTAGGGGGATAGAAAATATGATAAGTATTACTAAGCAGATGATACTAATATTAACAATAAAATTTAAACCCCTTTTTATTTATTATTTAATGCTTAAACGGAGAGAAAAGATGATAAAAAATTGTACCGATTTCTAGGTTATGTTTTACGGTATTCTTAATAGTAAAAAATTAAAATATAAAAGTCAATAAGTTTTCTAATTTATTTTTAATATACTATTTTAGTATTGATTATCATATGTTTTATGATTTATAGCTCTAAAACAGGAAGATATATTACTAATATAGCATAGATATTTCTTGTTAATCGGTGGGAGAGGGGGCAAAATATATAACTCTAAGCGTGGTTTTTATTTCAGATTATATCCTAAATATCTTAACGATACAATTATTTATTAAAACCCTAACCCAATATATTATGGCCCAGATTATTAGTCTACTCATACCTGTCTTCCTGACCCTATCTATTCGTTAAACGCACATCACCATACTTTTTATAAACTAGATCATAAGTAGAGTAAGCCGCTAAAACCGACTTTCCTGAAAAAACAATACCGCATGCTATTACCTCCTTGACATGAGGATAGTGTAATATCTCAGTATGATAGGCTTGATCTTGTATTTGATCTAAGGCAAGTTTAGAGGCATTTTCCAGTTCCTCCTCTTTCCGAACCTGCTTAAATTCTAATAAAATAGCCCTAATAAATCAAAAGATAGATGTTTATCTATCTGTATACAGAATGATTCACCTTGCATCAACCGCTCAAATTTAGACTTAATTCCTGATCCAGCACGCAATAATAGATCTTTAATTAAATCATTATACAAGTTTTCCATGTTATTCTCAAGCACCATTTTTTTACTGTTTTCTTAGTTTCTCATCCCCCCAAAACGGCTATACTTCTTTCTCCTTAGCTGTAGTAGTCAAGATTTAATCTTACAGACAGAGCCAATTCAGGTGCACGTTATGTAGACCTAACCCAACATATTATAGTCTGGATTATTAGTCTACTTCATATCCCTCTTCCTGGCCATATCTATTCGTTAAACGCACATCACTATACTTTTTACAAACCAAATCATAAGTAGCATAAGCCGCTAGAACCGACTTCCCCGAAAAAGCAATACCACATTCTATTACCTCTTTTACATGAGGATAGTGTAATATTTCAGTATGATAGGCTTGACCCTGTATTTGCGATAAGGCCATTTTAGAGGCGTTTTCCAATTCTTCTTCTTTACGTACTTGCTTAAATTCCAATAAAATAGCCCTTTGACCATTTTTAGGAATGATTAATACGTCATATCTTCCTAAGCCACTTTCTCGGTTAGACTTTACGTAATGGGTTCTACCTAAGCTGGCTAACATAGCCAGTATAAAACCATGATAAAAGCCCTCTGATTTTCTAGGAGAATGGGTATCAAAAGAGCTAGCGCTTTGCAGTAAAAAACATCTTAATGCTTGTGTAAAACAAGGTACATTACCGGATATCAAATGATCTAGAAAAGAATCATATTCATCTACTTCATCAAACTGACTACTCAACCATTCCCTAAAAAAACGATTATAAAGCGTATGTACTTCTTTGTTGGGAATCAATAATTCACAATCATGTAATCCGTTATACTCATTAAAGGTAACAGAGTCAAATTTTAAATAGCCAGCAAATAATAAAAGGCTCCATAAAGCATTATCATCCCTTCCTAATAAATTAAAAGATAGATGTTTATCTATCTGTATACAGAATGATTCACCTTGCATCAACCGCTCAAACTTAGACTTAATTCCTGATCCAGCACGCAATAATAGATCTTTGATTAAATCATTATTGCCCGTATTGACCCAATAGACATCAAAAAGACCAGATCGATTCATGCAAGATAAAATAGACCAGGGATTATATAAAACTATATTCCCTACCTTATAGCCATTGTACCAATCTTTTACTTGATCCAAAGCCATACTAAGATCTTGGGCAATAAATAAAGATTGTACTTCTTTTTCACTAAAACCAAAATGCTTACTATAGGTATCATCTAAAATGGTATAGGTCTCTAGATTATTCAATCCAGAAAGCATACTATCCTTAGAAACACGTAGTATGCCTGTTAATACCCCTTTTTCTAAACTAGTATTCCCTTTTAATGCAGCACTAAATAGGTTACGCATAAATGCGACCATAGTATCTAAATATTCCTTATTTCCGTAAGCTTTATTGAGTGGGGTATCATATTCATCTATAAGAATATAAACTTTTTGACCATGGTGTTGGTAGAGGCATTGGCTGAGAAGTTTTAAAGATTTTTCTAACTGTTGCTGATTAGCCTCATTATTTACAATTCTATAAAGTTTGTTTAGCTGTATTTTATTAACCTTATCGCTATTAAATAAGTAAGTATAGGACTCATAAAGAGTCGTTATCAATTCATATACTGCATTATAAGCCCCTTGAAAACTATCCGCATTGACATCTTTAAAACTGATCATAATGACCGGATGCTTACCTTGATATTTCTCAATATGCGCACCACCCTCTATCTTGCCAATTGCTAAATCATCAAATAAACCTGCTGTACTTACTCCATTCACTTCTGAAGCAAAAAAATGGTACAGCATAGACATATTCAGTGTCTTGCCCCAACGGCGAGGACGGGCAATCAGGGTAACTTTATCTCCCTTGCTAAGGAAATCAGAAAGCATAGCGGTCTTATCACAAAACAGATAATCGCCTTGCACTAGCTCTTGAAAGCTATCAACTCCAATTGGTAATTTTTTCATGTTATCATAAGGTTTTTCACCTATCAAATATAGTAATAACTCTGCGTAGTTCTATTGAGCATAATTTTTTAAATAGCTTTTAATTTACCGTCAATTGCTGCATTAAAGGTATAGGCCTGCTATACTTTACCTTGTAAAGTACAGCTTAAATATATTAATCAAGCAAATGGGAAAGAAAGTGTAAAGAAGCATATAATGCATACTTTTAACCCACTATCCATATCTTGATCTGAGGGCAATATTATGCCCTCAGATACCTTAATACCTTCTAGTTTTAGTAACAACTCACTACAAGCCAACGCACTTTCTATTACCATGGTCTATACTATTTTGAATAAGTGCATAGTTGGCGTTATAGGTATTGCCCATCTGTGGAGTAGAATCAGTAACCTGATCTATCGGTGTCATACTACAGATAGATTGCCTTAAAAGGTTCACATCTGTTGTAGTATTTCCCAATACTTCAGGTGGAGCTTCCAGTGAGGAGTTTTGTTGTAGGCACTGTTGTTGAATATTAGGCAGCTCCTCCCTTACTTTAGCCAGTAATTGATCAACCTGCGTTGAGTTTGCTGCTATTTTACTAACGTTTTGTTGCACTATTTTATCACATAATAGCTGCGGAATAGTCTCTACTTCTCCTGTAGCTAACTGCTGGGGAACTGTCTTTATGGCTTGCGTATATAACTCAGGCGTTGCTATTACATCGGAGACAGCTTTTTCTGGCCCTGTTGCTGGCCTAATAGGGCCTGCATCTATGCCTAAAGGAGCACTATAAATCGCTGTGTTTGAAGAATGCTGAACTGGCTTTGTACTACCTGGATCGCCAGAAACCGTTGGATTGGAAGTGGCTACATCACTTAGTCGCTCCACTATTTCAGCTAAACCCTTCGCAGCAGCCAAGTGCAAAGCTGTTCCTTCATAGTTAATATCATCAGAATCATCAGGATAAGCTTTGCAAGAAACAAGCTTCTCAAGAATACCAGGGTAATTTTCTAAGCTTATAAATAGTTGATCTACCACGTTAGTATGGCCATTTTTAGCTGCAAGGTGTAAGAAAGTTTCTTCAGTACCAACGTTTGTATACGGATTCTCAAAAGGAACTGTAAGAACTAGTTTTTTTAAAGTATCTACTAGGATACTCTTATAGTATGGATTATATTCAGCCCTTGCTGCTCCTAATAAAAGTTCTAGAGCATCTTTATAACCATTTTCAGCAGCAATATGTAAAGCACTATAGCCATAGTTTGTACGAGCTAAAAGTAGCTCTTTGAATATTTCAGGATAATCCTTGACACTCTCAAGAATAAGCTTTATACCATCAACATAGTCATTTTGCGTCGCAAGATGTAATGCAGTTTCACTATACAAACTGTAGTCAAATTGTACGTTGCCATTATATAACTTTTGTAGAACTAGTTTTTTTAGAGCCTTGTGATGTCTCTTTAGACTAGTTAATAACTGCTTTAAAATATTAGTATCTTTATTTTGAGCTGCTAGATGCAGAATGGTATACCCATTTTGCCTATCGTAACTCCTTACAAGTTGCCTAAGAGGTCTAATTTCTTTAGAAGCTTTGAGACTATCTAATAACAATTTAACAATTTGCTCATGCTTCTCCTTAACCGAAATATATAATATTGTTTCCTCGTTTTGTCCGATAAGGGGATTCGGCTGTTGTTGCCACAGTTTACTAATAACTGCCCCATATTGTTTCAAGGTTGCTTCTGGCAATGTTTGCCCTTTATCTTCTAATCTAGCTAATCTAAAATTTATAAAAGAGCGAATAACGCTATAATCTGGGTTTATTAAAACATTTTCTATTAATTCTTTTTGTCTACCTGAGTAATCTGTTCGCTGATTAGATTCTTTTTCTATCCAATGCATATATATTGCAGAGGCAAAATATTCTTCAAAGGTTGGATGAGTAAAGCTGAAATCTTTACCATCAGATTTAATTAATCCAACTGACAGAATCATATCTTTATGTTCTTCTAACAACTCTGATTTTGAACCTGAACGACCAATTTCACGGTTGACTTTGGCTAACTCTTTACCATATTTATTGTAAATAAATTTCTTTTCATTCTGTTCTGTACCTTGTGTAATCCCTACTTTTTTAAAGTAAGTCTCATACTTTCCATCAATAAATTTTTTATAGACCTCTAATGTATTACTGCCTACATAATTAAAATCTGGTTTATCATTACTATTTACCCAGTCTTTGAATGATGGTAGACAACCTTTTTTTACTATATGACCTTCTGAGTTTTTTGCTTCCTGTAAGCCTCCCAATAGCAAATAAAGCTGTAGTGGAGTATCTATAAACCCAGATATATCACCTTTAAATACTGACTGCATTTTTTGAATAAATGCTTCAGTATATTGCCACATTCTTATGTTTCCTATTCTCTCTTTGTCTCCATGATTGCCAAGAACACCTACAAGCTCATTTTTATTTAATGATCTTAGACGATCCTTAACTTTGTCATTATCTCCAAAAATTTCTTCAAGCTTCTTTTCGTTGTCTGAAGATAGAAGCCTAATTACCTCATTATCATCTTGAAAAATATTTTTAAACTCTTCTATATTTAATAGACTTAGAGGATCCTTCACTTCATCATCCTTCCCGAAAATATTTAACTCATTGCTATCTAAAACTAAACTTAAACGATCCTTTAGGAATTTTTTTATAAAGACTCTTTGTTTATTCTTATTTAATGGCTCAAAGGTTACAGCAAATGTGGACAAATCATTTTCTAGTTGTGGCTGGTGTTGTAAACGAGTAGTAACCCAAAACTTAGCATTAGGTTTCTCTTTTAAAGCTTTTAATAAGTTAATAACCTTCTCTCTATCTGATTTATCTAGTACTTCATCAAAACCATCAAAAGTGATTAATAAAGGCTTTTGAAATTCTTTTTTATCTAAAGCAAATTTTAAAAGGCTTTGGGCAAGGCCATTCTCCAAATTTTTGTCAGCTTTTGATAAAAAGCCAGAAATATTGTTAGTATCAATTTCTTTAATGGTATTTTAAATGCTCTCTAAGATTTACGTTAATAACCCAATGGGAGTCAACTAGTTTTGATTCGTTGTCTAAACCGTATTTTAATTGATATAGTTTAACTAAAGTAGTTGACTTTCCCATTCCTGGATCATCAGCAATAATTACTGCTTTTTTATCCTCAATGAATTGAAGTAAGCTATATTGATCTTCTAAAGATATTTTACTCTGCTCTTTATCAAAGTATTTACGTAAATTATCTAAAGAGCCTTTAGAGTTACGCCAAATAATTTGCTGATTACCTCCATTATTTTTATTTCCCACTTCCAGCCAGTGAACAGTGCCATCAAGATCATTAAATTTGCTCCTTGCCTCATTTTCATCTTTTACAACAAAAATTCTATCATTATTTAATACGCTAGTTGCTAAATCAAACAAACCTGCAAGCTCATTATTATTTATACCACTAAATACAAATTTATCTTGTGTTGCCTGTGTGAGTATTTCATATTGACCAGGCTTGTTTTCAAATTTAGTTTTAATGACTACCTTATTAAACCATCGAGTAGTGTAAAAATCAGGACTATAAATCTTTTGTGGCGTGAATTTTGATTCATCCCACTTAATCCAATACACTTTCTTGCCTGAATGACTATCACATAAATCCTTAAAATTACTCTCTGCAAATCCACTATCAACTAATTGTATGGTTTTATCTATAGATGTTAGGGAGTAGGGGGGGCGAAGGATATTTATCTTTGAACTGATAATAGTACGTTTATTATTGTTATCAACAGTATTTTGGCGAAATTTTAGATTTTCAATAAATCTTTTTTTAGCTCTATCTCCATCTTGGATAGGTATCCCACTAATGACATAAATAACTTCTGGTGAACTAGTAACTAGATTTGTTTTCAGGGTGCCTTGGTTAACTTCTTCAGACAATTCAGCGTATGCTCCTTCTAAATCACTGGTTCCTGATGGCTTACTGCCTACACTTATCTCTTTACCTTTATTTGTGATAAGTTTCTCTATTATTTTTGCATCTATTGATTTTATTGAATCTTTATCTTGAGTTATTAATTTATCTAAAGGAATTGACTGACCTTGAAATAGTATTTCTTGTGCAAGAATTTTTGAAGGATTGCTTATGTGTTCAAGTAAAATAGGTTTATCACTTATTGCTTTATACTTACCTTGACTATTATATTCACTTTCAAATTTCCTACTTAAAGCATCACTAATCACTGAAGTAATAAGAACTATTCCTTTCTGATTACCTTGCATCATTAAGGACAAGTTATCAAATAATTCTTGTTGAAGACTATCATCTAATGATGAGCCATAGCATAAAATAAGTAACTTAAACTCATCATCTTGAAATGTTTTTATTAGTTCCTTAACCTCTTCTTTTTTTATCAGACTTTCTAAGTTTATAAAGATATAATCTTGCTGACTCCTTTTCTCCAGGTATTTTATCATCTTTATGGAACTTAGTAAAGTACTATCAGCTCCAATAGAAAAAGCTTTTTTATCCACTGGGAATGAAACTTCTTGAAAAGAACAGTCATCATCGAAATGTAAGTTAAATTCCTGTATTACCTTGTTAAGATCTTGTATATATTCCCACGTTTTATGTTTTGCTTTAGGCTTAGAAATATTAGACTCTAAATTTTTAATAAATTGTTCCCTTTGAGAATTTAAAATCCATCCTTCTGTTGTAGAGCCTCCTGAATTTTTCCATTTTTCAACAAAATCTTTTACTATAAACTCTATAAGCCTAGGATCAGTATCATAATATGCTAAAAACGCTTCTTTAATCTGTTTATTTTTGATCGTGTTAAATAAGCCCTTAACATCAGACTCATTTACCCTGAACTCTAAAAGACGAAAAAAATCATCGACACTCTTATCTGCTATGTCATAGGTTGGTAGATATATTTTTGTACTTCCGATTTTTTTTACCCCGAAGTCATCAGATACTGGAAGTTTAGCATTGTTGAGAGCATCTTCTGTTAGCTGTTTTTTAGTTATTTCTAATACTATCAACCCCCTTAACTCTTTTGCTCCATTTGACAGAGTATTATCATTGTTTATAAATTCTTGAGTAAACTGCCCTTGTTTAACTACCTTATTTCCTTGTTTTACTTCCTGAATTTCAACAATTTTTTCATCAACCAATGCCGTATGATAATAATTGAAATAGTCTTTATCAAGCACCATAGGCTCCAAATTTGTGGTAGTAATATATTTAGCCAGTTCTTCTGATAATCTTTTTAAATCAGATTTTAGCCCTTTGCTTAAATGTTCTTTTAAGGCTTGAACAGCTTGTTTTATTTTGTAACATTTTGCATCATTGTGTGTTTTTGGTATAACCGTACCAGTACTTTCATCAAGCTTACTATGCTCCATACGTCCAATGTTATTATTATTTACAGTTAGTGAATCAACAATTTTAGCATTAGTGAAAATAATTAGTTTTTCTAAAATGCTTTTGTTATCTCTTGAGTTTAATTGGTCCTTGATCCTAAGGTAGGAGATAAAGTATTTTCGAAGATTAAAATCATCCTTATGCAGCGATATTGCTTTCTTACCTAGTAAAACATCAGCATCAATAGGATTGTCTTGAGCATTATCTACAAGCTTAGCTTGAAGGAAAGTATATCTCTTGTTACCACGTTCATTAAGCCTAACCACTAGGTCATCAAATTTATCTGCTATTTTAACTTCTTTACCAATATCAAAATCCTTTAATTTTGTTTTTTTTGTCAAAACATACATAAATAATCCTAGTTCATACAATTTCCCCGGCATCTCATTGGATTCAGGCTTATTTGACTGTACAGATTGAGCAAAAGAACTGGATGCTTGGGCAGTTTGCTGGTTTTTATTTCTTGCCATTGCCTTAAAAGATTTGTCTTATGCATTACTACATAAGCATCGTGAATATTATGCACACTTAAACGCCTTTTGACCTAAAAAGCGTCTAATCTTTCTAAATAGTTTTAAAATGAGATGATATCATCAAATAGGTGATCTATTGCAATAATAGATTCAATGCCTATATCGAAATTTTATTTTAATACTTTAACGGAGAGAAAAAATGATAAAAAGTTGTACCGATTTCTAGGCTATGTTTTACGGTATTTTTAATAGTAAAAAATTAAAATATAAAAGTCAATAAATTTTTTAATTTATTGTTATTATACTATTTTAGTATTGATTATCATATTTTTTATTTTTTATTACTCTAAAACAGGAGGATATAAGGGTAGGCTATAGATCTTTCTTGTTAATCGGTGGGAGAAGGGGCAAAATATATAACTCTAAGCGTGGTTTTTATTTCAAATCATATCCTAATATCTTAGCGTATTAATATAATAATAACGCGTATCTGGTAGTATTAAAAGTTCAGATGCACGTTATGTAGACCTAACCCAACATATTATGGCCTAGATCATCAGCCTACTCATATCTGTCTTCCTGGCCATATCTATTCGTTAAACTCACATCACCATACTTTTTACAAACCAAATCACAAGTAGTATAAGCAGCTAGTACCGACTTTCTTGAAAAAGCAATACCACATTCTATTACCTCTTTGACATGAGGATAGTGTAATATTTCTGTATGATAGGCTTGAGCTTGTATTTGCTCTAAGGCAAGTTTAGAAGCGTTTTCTAATTCTTCTTCTTTACGTACCTGCTTAAATTCCAATAAAATAGCCCTTTGACCATTTTTAGGAATGATTAATACGTCATATCTTCCTAAGCCACTTTCTCGGTTAGACTTTACGTAATGGGTTCTACCTAAGCTGGCTAACATAGCCAGTATAAAACCATGATAAAAGCCCTCTGATTTTCTAGGGAAATGGGTATCAAAAGAGCTAGCGCTTTGCAGTAAAAAGCATCTTAATAACAGGGTACTTACCTTGATGTTGGGCAATGTATCTACCACCATCTAGCTTACCGATTGCTAACTCATCAAATAAGCCTGCTGTGCTTACACCATTCACTTCTGGAGCAAAAAAATGGTGTAGCATAGACATATTTAACGTTTTTCCCCAACGAACTATGTTAATAAGCAAATTTTTTGATGCAAATATTTGGCCTCTAAGATCCATCTTGATTGTGATGTGGATTTATGGATAACTTTAACAAGTTATCCATAAGTCCACATCATAGCTACTAAATATAGTTTAAATTTTATATGCATAATCAAATATATAGTGTATGCATACTAAGGATTTACCTTTAGTTTAGATATATAGCCATCTACATACAAAGTATTGCCTCTCATGATAGCAAATACTTGTCTAATAAGTTTATTAGCTACAGCAATAAGTGCCACTTTCCCAGGTTTACCTCTTTCTTTTAATCTTTCATAAAATGCTTTACAGGACTTATTAAACCGTATGGCAGGCCAAGAAGACATATAGAGCAAAGAACGCAATTGGGGGTTTCCATGACGATTAATATGGCCTTTTTTTCTTACAGATGAGCCTGAATGCTCATAAATAGGAGCTAACCCGACGTACTTAGAAAACTGTTTAGCACTTTGAAAATGGCTACCTCCACCAGTAGAAACGATAAGTTCCATAGCAGTTTTATCGCCAATGCCTTTAATAGAACTAATCTGTTTATAGAGCTCATTATAGTTTTCCTTTGTAATAGAAAGCATTTGCTGCTTAGAATTTTTAAGGCTACATCGTCTGTTTTAGGCAACACATTAAAAGATTCTAGTAAATTATAAGACACAGCTTCCTTTCTTTTTCTACTTAACATAATATTAATTATATAACAAAATGGGAAAATACAGAACCCAATGAAATACAGAATTTGCTCATTACCATGGTGTTTATAAAACAGATAAAAAACTGTCGAAGATGGATTAGATTGCCGTACGCAGTTCAAAGATATTTTGGAAACTATAGCTCGGGAAATGATGCTAACAGCAATCAATATCCTAATCCTATTGCGCCTATCAGAGTAGCACTACAACCATTTCAAGATGATGTACTTCTTCCATCTAGTATCACCAGAAATCTTCAAATTCAATACATCTCCTTTTCAAAAAACAACTCTTTTTTTTCTTCATCTCAAGGAAATGGTTAATATATTTGCATATATATGCTATAAAATGGTATATTATATTAATTATTTGTATTTCATATGACAAAATCTTCTATATATTATATTGTTATGCATAGATTCAATGTTAGGCTTTCTAGCTACTTTCTAATTTGTTTTTATAAAGCTTGTAAAGAAAATATCAGTAAACATTGGCTAATATTTATGAATTGTTTATTTGTTATTCAGCCTATTTTAGCGGCACCTGTTATAAAGGAAATCAACCAAGCTTCGTTACCAAAATCCGAGGTTGAATTTGAAGTACAGTATTATAATTGCCTTAATCCAGTTGTTTTTAAAAGGGCAACTAAGTCATGGGGTACCGTTAAATGGGATTTTAGATTTTTTAAATCTAAATATGGTGATGTACCTGTTTCAGTTCAACTTAGTGAAATATTAACAGGTGAATTGCAAGGGCCAGTTAAAACGGTTTATATTAATTCAACTTTAAAAAACTATATAGATGATGTAGAAAAGAATGGTCTTAAGGCTGGTTATCTTAGCCAGTTTGATATATTAAATATTCATCTTGAATTAAATGATTCACTAGAGCTTCCCAAGTTTTTTAAGTCTAAATTTCTTTCTATTACCAATCTATGGATAGGCCCTAAAGGAACAAACTCTAAATTACATTATGATTCAGATCATAATCTTTTTATGCAAATTCATGGAAAAAAACTTGTATTGACCTCTTTTTAAAAAAAGAGGGACAACATGGATATCTTGTAAGGATTCAAGATCAAAAAATTGAGAGGTTTTAACCGGACCATCTTGATCTAACCAATCTTTAGGAGGTTCGTATACAGATATTGCGGTAGCAAAATAGATTTCCACCTTATGTGCATTATACTTTTTGTCAAAAAATTCTGCAACATAGACAATCTGTTTTGGTTTAACATCAAGGCCTGTTTCTTCTTTTACTTCTCTTACAATGCAATCTGGAAGAACTTCACCTGGTTCTAAGTGTCCACCAGGGGTATGCCAAGTTTTATAATCATTGCTAACAAGCAACAACTGTCTATTTTTTACTATTATCGCTCTAGCTGTTACCCGTAAAGTGTAATCTTGCATTTTATCATATTTATTTATGTACCCTAAGTACTAGGCACCTATTAATTATGGGGTAAATCATATTGGGAAACCCTATCGCTTTTAAAATGTGCTACATTTTGAGTCAAATTTTTTCTGTCTATATGTGTGCCTATTCTGCCTGTTTCTTTATATTTAGTGATGTGTAGTACGGAATATTGTATGGGTTGTATCGTATATTGCTGCATATAAATCATGGGAAATTCCTTTCCCTTTTGCTTGATTATAGATTAACTAAATCGGAGAATAGGGCAATTGTGTGGATACACTTTACGTAGTAAAGTATAGTGTGCTATACTTTTGAAAAAGTAGCCTACATTTATATGTAAACTGTATGGGAAAAAGTAGTCGTATTTTGTGTAGTAGTGTTATGTTGCTTTAATAAGATTTCAATAAGAGATTTATTCTTTTATATGCTCTTCATGTATTTCATATGCCCAGTTATCTATCATTCTGGTTTCCTCATTGAAGTTAATGCCTAGTAGTATAATGGCTTTTTGTCTGAGTAAATAAGGTTTATAATACCCGTTTGATTTGATTTGTTCTAAGGCTATTTTTCCAGTAGATTTGTATTTGATTTCTATGATGTAGATGGCCGTTTCTAATTCTAAAACAATGTCTGATCTACCTTGACTAGAAACTGATTCACTATGCATATGCATTTTTCTCCCTCCTAAAAATCTCAATCCTTGCAGCAGCATATGTAAGTTGCTGTGGTACTGTTTTTCCTGTTTTGTATCTATATAGTAGGGCAGTGTGGCAAAGGCTGTATTGATATATTCTATAAACATTTCAATTTTTTTGTCAGCTAGTGCCTTTCTAATTTTATCTCGTTCTTGTAAAAAATAATCTTTTACACTCTTTTCCAAACTGGATTGTATGCTCTTCTGAAAAGAGGCCTCTATTTCTTTGTTAGGGAATTTTAGAATGTATAGCCCAGTAGCGTCATCATAATTATGAATGGTTAAATACCCCGTTTGAAACATTAGAGACTTTAAACTAATCTCGCTCCTACTGCCTGTATACATTAGATCTTCTCTAGTGGCTTCTATTTGAAGATTATCTGCCTATCAGGATCTGCTAACATCTGGTTAATCAGTATAGTTGGGCTACCTGATTCGTACCAGTAGTTTTCTAGTTTACTAGAGTCTAAAAATCTTAGCGTAGACCAGGGATTATATACACTTAAGCCATCTTCATAAAACTTATATCCATTATAATAGGTTGCAATCTGTCCCATTACTTCTGATGGCGTTATCTTTTTATTTTCTTTTGTACTCCATATTTTAGCAATATCTTCTAAGTTTTTTGAGAATATGGTTATAATTTCTTGCTGGGTATAACCAAACATCGCATCAGCAGATGCATCAATAGTGATATCTTTTAAATGATTAGCCCCTGAAAAGACATCCGATAAACTAAATTTGCTTACGCCAGTGATAAAGGTGAGTTGAAAGTAGTCATTTAGTGACTTCAAAGTCATAAAAAAATCTTTCATGACTTTGATGTTGGCCTTTTCTAGGTCAGAACCTTTGGTTAGATGAACTATAGGCGCATCGTATTCGTCTATAAGGACTACTATTCTAGGTTCGTAATGTGCTGATTTGGTCGCATTATTTGCACGGCTTAAGCCGGCTAACTTCATGACTAAATCTTCCAACATATCCTTTACAGTATGTGCTTCTATGACTAGGTCATATAGAGATGCTATGTTTTTTAAGGATCTTTTAATTGATTTTTTTAGTTCTTCAGGTGTGTCATTGGTCAATCTAGAGTGATCCAGTTTAATGACCGGATACTTCTTCCATTTTTAGAAATCTATTCACTGAATGAATGGTTTGTTTTTCTCTTGCACAGCTATATTTCATGTTTTTTTTGAGTTTATGGGTATATTTTGTTTCCGGTATATACCGAGCAGGGTTTAAACTAATGCCCAATAGATCTTCTGTTTGTCCTAAGATCATTTTTTTAAAGCTCATATTCTTGAGTCTTTTACCTAAGTTAACCGCATCTCTTACCGCTCTACCAGCCTTTTCTATAGCTCTTTTGGTTTCCATAGGCCATATCCGTTTTCTCGATTGCAGCGGCCTCATGTTATGGAAACAATAGCTTATAACTTATATAGGGCTCCAAATATCATATTAAAAGGTATTTAGTCGGATGGTCTATCTAAAATGAACGAAAATGATCATGAAAATCAATAAATAATAAAATTTATAGGTGCCTAACCAAAAAAAATCAAAAAAAATAACACTAGAGGCATAATAAAAAATCTACTATATACCTACCACTAAAAACTTGGGAGGATAGTAAAAAGTTAGTCTTTGAAAAAAATAATCAAATCGCGTACCTTAAAAGCATACCTGACAAGATAGACTTAACTGACAAGAGGAAACTTTAATTTTTTACTGTCTGTAAGATTAAATCTTGATTACTACAGCTTAGGAATAAACATTATTAAATTTGGTTTGTATATGATACTGTATACTTTTCCCCTTCTAATGGTATTGGCCTTTTTGTTATTGACCCTATTATTAGGCCTTTACGTTAGTAAAAAGGAAATTACATATCGCGAATATGCTGTAGGCAATAAGCGGTTTCACACAACTACTTTAGTGTTTACAGTGTTGGCTACAACTTTTGGAGGAGGGATCATCATGAGCGGAGTACCGAATATTTATGCTATTGGAATGAAGTTCATAGTCTTTTCATTTATAATGGCATTGGTTTTTTATACAATCAGTCTACTGGGGTTGCGTATGGGGGCATTTATGAAGCACTTTTCTATTGCAGAGACGATAGGTAGCATATATGGAAAGTATCCAAGAGCTATTGCTGCTGTATTAGGTACCTGTTTGTCTATTGCTGTTGTTACCATTCAAATCAATGTAATGTCTTTTGCTATTGGCATGTGTATAGATTCGATTAACCCTCGTACCCTAACCGTGTTAGCAACCCTAGTCCTTATTGCTTACGCTATGCTTGGAGGGGTACGTGCCATTGCTATTACTGATGTGTTACAATGTATAACATTTATAGTGATTATGGCGCTACTTATTAAATTTTTATTTATAAAAACAGGCAAATCATTTTTAGAGGTTGTATTGCTTCTACAACAACAAGAGAAATTTCAATTCAGTAGCTTCTTCCAAGTTAATAGAAATCTATTGATGCTTGTTTTGAATGGTCTATGGCTTGCATTTTTGCTGCCCATTCCAGCTATACAGAGAGTGTACACGGCTTCTAGTCCGATTCAAGCCTATAAGATTTTCTTACGTGTAACGCTTTTTAGCATTATTATAATTGGGGGTGTCGTGTCCATTAGTCTGCTTATCTTTATAAAAAATCCAACGCTACTGCAAACAGAAATTTGGCCATATATCTTGGCTGATATGTCGCCTGCTTATAAAGGGTGTATAGTGATTTGTTTATTAGGAATGACCATGTCCACAGCTGATTCTAACTTACACGCTGTTTCCATTCTGGTTAGCCATGATATAGTGGAATGTATACGAGGAATAAAAGTAGCCTCACATATTCACCAGCTTAGATTAGCTAAATTAACTGTACTAGTTACTGGTCTATTGGCTATGATAGCGGCGGTTTACTATCCTGATATATTTCAATTATGTATTTATATTAATAGCTATATTGCAGTGGCTTTTGGCGATACAGTGATACCTCCTTTTATCTTGGCTATTTTTGGTTTTCGGGGTAGTTCCCGTACGGCCTTGATTGGAATGGCTGTAGGTATATTGTTTGATGTGGCTTGGGATCAATGGGTTAAACCTGAAATAGAAATATCTGCTGGATGCTTACCAATGGTAGCTAATGGTTTGGCTATGATGGCTGCGCACTACCTACTGCCACAACCAGAGGGTAAGGGGTGGATTGGGAAAAATGATCAACAGAAAAGAATGGAACAATTGATACGGGCATTTAAAAGATATAAAAAAAATATAGATCTAAGGTAGGACCATGCTATAGATAGATCAAGAGGTAGCCGATTATATGTAACTGAAGATGGTATATGCTCCTTTACACTTTCTTTCCTATTTGCTTGATTTAGCCCAGTTGATTTTTATGTTGTCTAGGAATGAAAAATTAGAGAAAAGAGCAGCTATCGACCGATCGGCTGCCGATAAAGGAATCCCTTACTTCAGAAAAGGGGGAAATTTTCTAACAAACTGGCTTTCAAAAGCAATCTCCATTAATCCTTAACTTAACGTGTAAGTTTAATGAACACTTCCGGCTTTGGTGGTACTTTTGGTTTCTTTAATGCCTTTCTAGTATCTACATTATTGTTACTAGATACCGCAAGAGGTTTTGGTAGCAGGTTTGGTTTTGGGCTAGATTTAGCCTCTGCATCAGGCATCTTAGTTTGGAGCAAACTCTCCTCTGAATGGCTATTGTTAGAATCTAATGAAACATACCCTGAGCTATCTGAACTAGATGAATCTAGATGTGGTGAAGGTGATGTTATACTTGATTTAGGCTCAAACTGGGAAAGTGTTGGACTAGATCCATGACATATCTTATTGCCTTGCTCAGCACCCTTTTCAGGAGAAAACGCTTGTTTTTTTCTTTGTGCTAACTGTTCTTCCGTACTAGATGTGTTAGATGTATCACTAAATTGGTTTAGTAGGTTTATGGTTCTTTTTTTGCTTTGTAGTGACCAAGGTGTGTTTTTAGGTAGAATCTCCTCTGAAGAGCTGCTTTCGTGAGATAAATTAGATGAACTACAAGAAGAGGTTTTGCTTGATCTAAGGTTAGTAAAGCGCTGTTTTAATTCCTTATTGATCTCTTCTTGGGGTGAGTTACCTGTTAAACCGTTATTGTTAAGAGATAAAGAGGATAAAGTAGAAGACGACTTTTTGAACTTGAGTGGTTCTTTAGGTAGCCACAGTGGTGATAGAGGAAGAGGAGGAGGTGGTGAAGATGGAGATGGGCATACAGATACTTGATTAAATCCTTTTAATCGTATATTAGATTCCATTAAGTTTTCATTATTTTGTTGCAAGGTCTCAATCAATTCCTCGCATGTTTTTGATGTAATTTCTGAGCTTTGGTTCAAAATTTTTAATTTCTCTATAGTGGCTTCATTGTTCTTTATAATAATATCATTCTCTTCAGGAGTAGGCGGTATCCCTATTCCACTACAAGCATTATTACTATCCCCATCCAAACTATCTCCTGGTGCATTACTGATCATTGATCTTCTAATACTGCTGCCTGACTGCAACATTTCCAAACGATTAGATCCGCTGCAACCTGTTTGAGTGATAAGTAAAAGTGTACCAACTGTTGGAAATATTGTTTTTGACAAGATAAAACCCTTGCGAATCGATTTATTTATGTTCATAAATATAGGTGGTTTCCATATTATAACTTAACATAAGCCCATGAATAAAATAAGGATAGAATACAGGCATAAGATACAGTTAATGCTAAGGCTATCACTTAGTGCATGAATCTGGCTATGCTATTAGCTATCATTATGAT
Organism: Cardinium endosymbiont of Nabis limbatus; assembly: GCF_965196625.1. Taxonomy (GTDB): domain Bacteria; phylum Bacteroidota; class Bacteroidia; order Cytophagales; family Amoebophilaceae; genus Cardinium. Next base: position 850,122 of record NZ_OZ239769.1, read on the forward strand.
ACATAAACAGACTGACTTGTAATGCAATTTTACTAAAAAATATTACTAATTCCAAGAAGTTTTTTTCCAATTGCAGTATAATTACTGTTATGCTAGCTTCATCAGAACTATTATTAAAAAAAAATTTCTGAGTTTTCCTTGCCAGATCTAAGGCTTGGCCATAGTCACCCGATTGTTCACATGCATAAATGCGTTTTTTAGCGTCTTGTACGTCGTTTGATGGATTAAACATAGATTGTTAATATTATTTTTGATTTTAGTTAAAAAGAGTGGGGTGGAACGTCCACGATTGTGAATGACCAACTGAACCAATTAAGATTCAGATGGATAAGAATCAGCGTTGCATTTAACCAAGTCAAGGACTACTTCAACAATCTTATCTTGTGCATTCGCATGCAATGCAGCAAAAGGCTCCATGCGTTTGACGAGTTCTAATTGTTGTGCCTCATCATTTAATAATTCTATTACTTTAGGGATCAGCAAAAAAGGACATTCTTGATCTGTAATATGTATAACTGCGCCTTGATCAGCCAATGGTAAACTATTCTTGGTTTGATGGTCCGCTACTACATTCGATGAGGGCACTAAAATAGTCGGTTTTCTCCTTACACAAAGCTCTGCAATAGATAAAGCGCCAGCTCTAGAAATAACAATATCCGCAGCCGCATAAGCCATTTCCATATTGCTTAAAAAGCCATAGCACTTTATATAACGATAGTCCTTCATTGCCTTTTTAATAGGCTCAAAATAGCGCTGACCCGTTACCCATATCACCTGTATATCCAAGGAAGACAATTGTTCCTTCCATTCTAGCATAGTTGTATTCAATGCGCTAGCGCCTCCGCTTCCACCAACTACGAGTAAGCATTTTTTATTCTGAAAAGCAGAAAAACTAAAATACTCAAGCGCGTCCATTCGATCTTCTCGAAAGGTAGAGAGCGATCTACGTATGGGATTACCCGTAAATATGATTTTTTCTTTTACACAAGGGAAAAAAACATCTGGATAACCTGTACAAACCTTGCTCACCAACCTGGAAAGCAATTTATTGGTTAGCCCAGCAACACTATTTTGTTCTTGAATAAGGGTAGGAATCTTTTGCATAGAAGCTACAAGCAGCGTAGGAAAAGAAGCATAGCCCCCTGTACCAATCACGACATCGGGCTTAAATGATTTAATAATACACTTTGCTTGATATAGACTTTTTAAAAGAAGAAAAGGCAATAATAGATTTTTAATAATCTTTTTTCTTTGCAAGCCTCTTATACTAATCCGCATAATCGGATAGCCAGCAGCAACTACTAAACCTACTTCCTTACCACCTTTTGTACCCACAAACAAAAACGTTGCATCAGGAAACTGTTGCTTAATGCCATCAGCAATGGCTATAGCAGGATAAATATGCCCCCCCGTACCTCCACAACCTATCAAAACACGCATAAATGTTATAATGAATTAGCTCCCTAAGACCGCTTCCTGCTTTATATCTACTGTTCCATTGGGAGCAGTAATCGTATACTTGGTTAAATCCTTTGTAGCACGCAATTCACTCCCTTTTAATATATTCTCTTTGTCTTTTATTACAATGGGTACCTCTGTAAATAGGGTTTCTTTTTTCATATCATACCACAATTGTTCGGTATGGATAGTTAATTGTTGCTTTGGCTTGCTAACCATAACATTGCCTGCTATCATACAAAGGTCCTCTTCCTTATTATAAGAGAGCCTATCCGCTTGAATACGGATAGGTTTTTCCTCTTTATCCGCTTTATTGTCGAATAAAAAGATTTCTATACCACCTGATAAGCTTACATTTCCATTTTCATACTGACGCATTTGATAGGCCTTAATGGTCAAACGTAGATGACCACCATCTGTACCCAATAGCTCAAATTGCGTAGTTTCTAATAGAGGAATCTCTTCTTGAAAATCCTTTTCAGCATATAGTGGTATCCACCACCCCATGATGACAAAGTAAAATAGCCCTATAAAGCAATTGAACCTATCCATAAACTTAAAAAAGAGGTTTGGTCTAATCATTGTACGTAAGGATAATATATATTATAGTTATCAAAAAAACGTACTAACGCTTATTTTTCTGGAGAGGAGGTATTACCCAATTCAACTGCCAAATGGCTAATAACCCCTTTATGGGGCTCCATAACTTTTATCAGAACAGGCTCTGTGGTACACCGAATCATTTCAGCTAAACTGGCTATATTCACAACAGGTTGTTTATCAAAAGCTAGTAAGATATAACCCTTTTTAAGGCCAGCAAGTTGAAACTTTCCATTAGAAATTTCTTGAACCAACACCCCTCCAGCAAGCTTAAGCTTCGCTTTTGTTTGCAGATCAAGATTCTGAAATATAGCCCCTTCTACCTTAAGTGTATTATCTTTTTGTACCATTTGTATGGCATCAGGTTGTTTTTCCAATAATACATTTAGGACCTTCTCTTTCCCCTTACGATATAAAGTAATCGCTACCCGATCACCCGGTTTACAACAAGTTATTATTTCTTGTAACTCTGAAGTTTTATTAACCTTACGGCCATTGATTTGGGTAATCACATCTTCTTTTTGCAATAATTTTGCACAAGGGCTATTGTTTTGAACGGAATTGATATAGACACCACTAATTACTTTTAAATTTAATTTTTTGGCCAATTCAGCATTGACATTCTGAACGGTTACACCCAATAACACCCGTTGTACTACACCATACTCCATTAAATCATCCGCTACTCTTTTTACCAAAGAAGAAGGTATGGCAAAACCATATCCTATAAAGGAAGCCGATCTTGAAGCATAAATAGCCGTATTAATGCCTACTAACTCACCATATACATTAACCAATGCACCACCACTATTGCCTGGATTGATGGCTGCATCGGTTTGAATAAAAGATTGGATGCTTAATTTCCCGGATTTTCTAGCTTCAGGATGATCTAGACATCTACATTTAGCACTTACAATACCTTTGGTAACTGTAGAGTGCAGGTTAAAAGGATTGCCCACTGCTAAAACCCACTCCCCTACCTCTAACTTGTCAGAACTACCTACGACTAAAACAGGCAGATTAGATGCGTCAATTTTTAAAAGTGCTAAGTCGGTGCAAGGATCGGAACCAACTAGTTTTGCTTTAAAAGATCGACTACCATTTATATCATTTAAGGTTACTTCTATTTGATCAGCGCCCTCCACCACATGGTTGTTGGTAATAATGTATCCATCACTTTTATAAATAACCCCAGAACCAGAAGTTTCTTGGGCAGGTCGTTCATATTCTCTAGGGATTGCACCCTCTCCAAAAAATTCTTTAAACAACTGCTCTAAAGGGCTAGTGGATTCTCGTTTGATCAATTTAGGATTCTGAGATGCCTTTATATGCACCACGGCTGGTGTAGCTATTTTAGCTGCATAGGTAAAATCGGGTAGCTTTGGTTGTAAAGGCTTCCCTTCTGGTGGTAATACAGGTTCCTGCAATGGTTGACTCGGTTTCACGAAATCAACCTGCTGCACATGAGCAGTAGGGGCTAAAAAATTTTTTTCACTTTGTGCATAGGGGTGAATCAACCATAGCAATAAACCAAATGCAACAAGGATAGCAGCACTACACACCTTTTTAACTACAACTTGTTTATTAAATTGTTCGTACATAGCCATTTTATTTTTGTATTTTTACAGTGATCATTTCCTTAATGAACCCCAACGGGGCGTTGCGCGTGTACCATTGGTATACTTAGTATGAAAACCTATGCGCACAAGCACGTTAGCAAATATCTAAAATACTTTTCATATATATACAAAGATGCATCAAATATTACGGATCTACAACAGCTTAACCAGGCAAAAAGAAGTTTTTCAGCCACTTAGACCGCCTTTTGTAGGCATCTATCTATGTGGCCCGACGGTTTATGGGAAAGCACATCTAGGCCATGCACGTGCGGCGATTACCTTTGATATCATTTTTCGTTATTTACAACATTTGAACTATACCGTTCGTTATGTACGGAATATTACTGATGTGGGCCATCTGGAGAGGGATTTGGACGAAGGCAATGACAAAATAGCGCAACAAGCTAAGCTAGAGCAGGTAAGCCCTATGGAGGTGGCACAGCGCTACACGAACCACTATCGGAAAAACATGGAACAGCTTAATGTATTACCTCCTAGCATTGAGCCTTGTGCAAGCGGACATATCCTGGAACAGATTGAAATGATTGAAAGGATTATTGAAAATGGATTGGCCTATGTAATAGATGGATCTGTCTATTTTGATGTAGCCAAATACAACCAAATGTATGATTATGGTAAGCTTTCAGGAAGGACTATAGAAGCTACGCGTTCAGGAACACGTGCATTGGCCAAACAAGCAGATAAAAAAGAACGAGTAGATTTTGCTTTATGGAAAAAAGCAACCCCGGTGCATATAATGCATTGGCCCTCTCCCTGGGGGAAAGGTTTTCCTGGATGGCACATAGAATGTTCTGCTATGTCTACGAAATATTTAGGCAAACAATTTGATATTCACGGGGGGGGTATGGACTTACGTTTTCCACACCATGAATGTGAAATCGCACAAGCACAAGCTGCCTTGCAAACAGATTTGGCTACCTATTGGGTTCATAATAATTTAGTTACAATTGATGGCGTAAAAATGGGTAAATCATTGGGTAACTTTATTACATTAGATGCGCTTTTTTCAGGAAGCCATCCGGTCCTAGACCAGCCTTACAGCCCTATGGCATTGCGATTTTTTATGTTACAGGCGCACTATAGAAGTACGCTGTCTGTTACGATAGGGGGTTTAAAAGCAGCGCACCAGGGCTATCGTAAGTTAATGAATGGCCTGCATCTGTTGGCTACAGGGCACCAAGAAACAGCCGAAGCTTCCGCAACAAGTGGTGGATTAGATGAAGCCATTTATGCAGATTGTGCAGCTTGCTATAGTGCTATGAATGACGATTTTAATACGGCAAAGGTTTTGGCAAGTTTATTTAACTTGCTAAAAAGAATAAATGGATGGTACAATGGCACATTGGATCATGAATTGATTTCAACAGCTGCATTCAACCAATTGCGTAATACCTATACTACCTTTATGGTAGATCTATTGGGCTTAAAAGAGGAGCACCCACCCGCTATGGATCAAACGCTAGAAATCGTACGAACCATTTACCAAGCAGCTAAAGCAGAAAAACGCTACGATCAAATTGATTGTATACGTAATGCACTCCATAAAATGGGCGTTGCGATAAAGGACCATCCAAATGGTGTGCATTGGGAATATCTTACGTAAACGGATACTGCGCTATATTATCGACAAAAGAGGCTAATTCCTTGGCCAAATATTTTAAAAATCCTCCTCCTATCGCCCCATCTATAATCCGGTGGTCATAGGTATGAGATAAGAAAAGCTCATCGCGAATGGCTATCGTTTCTTTGCCATGCACATAGACCACAGCAGGGCGTTTTTCAATAAGGCCTAATGCAAGAATAGCTACCTGCGGCTGCACAATAATAGGGGTTCCCATAAGATTGTCAAAACAACCAATATTAGAAACGGTATAACTGGCACCGCTTAATGCATCTGGCGTAATGGTGCCACTGCGTGCCTGATGGATTAACGCATCGATCTGGCAGGCCAATGTAGCCAAGCCAAGCTGCTCGACTTGCTGCACTACAGGAACCAATACATTACCATCCGAGAGCGCTACGGCAAAGCCTATATTAATATGTTTTCGTTGAATGATTTGGTCGCCCACCACTACCGCATTCAGTATAGGAAACCGCTGCAAAACACGCGCAATAACTGCCATAAAAATAGGATTATAGGTCAACTTAGCGCCATATTTTGCTTCAAAAGAAAGCTTATACTGATTTCTCCAAGCAACAAGCGCCGTTACATCTGCACGTATAAAAGAGGTAACATGCGGTGCAATTTTTTTAGATGCAACCATACGATCTGCAATGAGTTTTCGAACACGATCCATTTTGACCACCTCATCTCCCGCTAGGGGGGCAACCGTTTCAGAAAATAAATGGCGTTCAGAAACCTGCGTCGGTACACGCTTGCTTAAATAAGCCAAAAGCACCTCTTTGGTAACCCGATTGTCTCGGGCATACGCAGCCAATCGCTCTAATTCATCTGGCGGAATAGCATGTTCTTGTGCAATATGTTTGGCCAAAGGGGTTAATTTTATCTTGGCAAAATCGGGCAAAGGGGAAGGTATAGCCCCTAGATGATCGGGTGACGTAGGAGCTGCCACCGTAGGCTTTAACCCTACAAAAGAAACGCCATCGGCTCCAGATAAGACAGCCCTATTTTCTACTTCTAACAAAGCAATAGGCGCCCCAATGGCTACCACCTCTCCGCTTTTTACCAATAATTTTTGAATCTTACCAGTGTAAGCGGCAGGAATCTCTGCATCAACTTTATCTGTAGCAACCTCTAATAGAGGCGCACCTTCCACAACTGCTTCTCCCTCACTTACACACCAATGCAATACTACAGCTTCCATCACACTTTCACCCATCTTAGGCAAATAAAGCGTTATTAAAGACATATCAACCCTTCTTAAAAATTTGAACCACTGCCATTAGCCTGTTGGACTAGGATCGGTAGTGAAATCTTATGACACATCTTTTTTAACTTTTAAAAAAGCTAGATATTTATCCAACTGACTACATTTTTCCTTGAGCTGTTTTTTATTTTGGCCATCTGGTAGATTTTCTATAGCTTTTTTTAATGTGCTTAATCTTGCATCAATCTCACTCAACATGCTTTGTGCGACTGGATACCTTGTAAGCTTTAGCCATTGCTCTAGCCTGTCTTTTACCTCTGAAAATAATTTACATGCTGCTGGGAGATTCTTTTTACAAGATGGTCCCTCAACGTTTTTGCTATCATCTACCACTGGTTCTCTATCTGTAATCCAGGCATATATACGATCGAGGTCATTCAACAACTCTTGACCTAAAACCACCACACTGTCCTTTTTATAGCCACATGAAGCAAAAAGTAAACTAAAAATGAATAAAAAAGTCCAGTGTCTCATTAAATAAAATAGTCTTACTATCATTTTAAATAGTACTTAAGGCAAGCAAAAAAAAATTAAACACCGTGGCATAGACAGCCTATGGTAGAAGTACGCCTAACAGCTACAGATTGGATTAATGATCCAACAAATTACAATATAATAAATGATTACGCCCAATAGCTCTACAGTTGTATTAATCGCAGGATTAGCCGCTACTGCAGGATCTCCATTAAAATATTTAGCAGCCAACGGAAAAGCGGCTCCTATAAAAGCAGAAAAAATCACTTGTAAAACAATGCTCAGTGCCACTACAAACATCACCTGGCAGTTCCTATTCGTCTCTGGTTCTAAACTATAGGTTAAGAATACTTTAATATAAGCAAGAACAAATAAAACAGAAGCCAACATAATGGCAATCCTTAATTCTTTTAAAATAATCCTAACCCAATCAGAGAGCGTAACCTGTCCACGATTCAATGCTTGGAGTACTACTGAGGCAACTTGACTCCCTACATTGCCTCCAGTATCCGTAACCATACTCAAGTAGAAAATCAAATTAAATGGAGTAAAAAAAGCACTTTTAGCATGGGTAAAAGCGTGTCCAATAATGCTGGCCATAAATACTACTACAATCCATTTGATTCTTTTTTTAAGATGTTGTAGACTGGAAACCTTTAGATAATCTGGTGCATCTTCTTCTGAAGTAATACCCATAAATTTATCCATATCCTCAACCTGTTCTGCCCTGATAATATCTATGGCATCATCATAGCTTACAATACCTACGATTTGTTCTTCTTGATTGAGAATAGGAATAGCTACTAAATCATACTGTTCAATTTTTTTAGCAACCACTTCTTGATCTTCATCAACCGTAGCATAAACAAAGTTTACATTGAGTATCGTCTCTATTTTCTCTTTAGGAGAACGCATCACCAAATCCTTTAAAGAGATAAAGCCCACCAACTTCATCTTTTCATCTACCACATAGATATAATACAGCATCTTTTTAGAAGGTGCATCTTCACGGATTTTAGCAATGGCTTCTTCTACAGTCATTGAATTTAAGACCGTTGCAAAATCTGTATTCATAATACCTCCTGCCGTATCTGGTAAATAGGCATTTAGCATAATAACATCTTCCCGAACCTTTCTACTTAAATAGGGTAATAAATGCGCATGTTCTTTAGTACTCAACCGTTGGTAAAAATCAACACGCAAATCAGAGGGCATACAAGAAAAAAGCTTTGCAAAGCTACTTTTAGGAACATTATGGTAGATTTGCATCTGTAACTCATTATCGTTCAATAAGGCAAATATTTCCCCTTGTCGTGCAATGGATAAGGTACTAAATATTCCTATAACCAATTCAAAAGATTGTTTTTCTAAGAACTTAGCAACCTCTATAGGCGATGCGCGCTCCAAACAATAGGCGAGTCGCTTCTCCTGCTGCTGTTTGAGTAAGCGAACCCACTTAAAAAACTTATTTTCTCCTTTTAGTTTCATAATCGTAGTTTTTTGGCTTCATATGGCACAAACATGCTGAACAAGCCTAGATGAGCAAATAGATTTGTAAAAAACCTAAAACCACGAGCGCAGCCAAAGGTTTCATATCATGAATAAAAAAGATATAGTTCCCAGACTAAAACATAGCCTCCATATATTCTAGCCACAAGTAGAGTCAAGAAGAAGGCTTAACGAAAGGTAAATTTAAGAGAATCTGAAGTAAATTACCAATAAGTAGATCCAAATTTATAGCTACTATATGACCTAATAAATCACATAAACAAAAGGGGGGAGATGATTTGGTTTACTAGATGAAAGAAAATATATTTGCTCTAGTCTATATAAACCTATTTAAAGCCAATGAAATCTAAAAAAATAGTATTTTTTCTCACCATTGTTATTACCTTACTTTCGCTCTATTATCTTTCCTTTACTTTTATAGACTACCGGGTGCGCCGCCAAGCGGAACAACAAGCAACGGATGAGCAGGGCAGAATAGACTTTGATAAAAGTCAGGCTTATTTAATGGATATATGGAAAAAACCTGTTTACAATCTGCTTGGATCCGTTTACACCTACGAAGAGGTCAAGGAACGCGCACTTAAACTAGGCTTAGACCTTCAAGGGGGGATGCATGTAACCATGGAGCTGGTTCCTATCGAACTTGTAAAAGGACTGGCTGCTTATCATACAGATGCTGATTTCTTAAAAGCACTCCAATGGGCACAACAGGAACGAGAAAAAGGCAGATCAGCCTCTTTTGGAAAGCTTTTTGTAAGCGCTTATAAAAAGATTGCCCCAAATGGGAATTTGAGCGCTATTTTTACTACTGCTGGCGTAAGGGCTTATAACTTTTCTAGTGAGGAGGATATTATAAAAGCAATTGATCAAGAAGTTGCGAATGCATTGGATCGTTCGCTGACCATTATAGGTTCCAGGTTAGATCGTTTTGGTGCCACACAAACCAGCATGCAAAAACTACCTGGCACACAAAGGATTCAGATAGAGCTACCAGGGGTTACCAATCCGGAACGGGTTAGAAAACTATTGCAAGGGGTTGCGCAATTGCGCTTTTGGACAGTAGCAGAAACGAATGTATATGGTCCAGCACTAGAGGCGATAGATGAGTTGCTACTCGCCAAAGAAAAGGAGAGCATAGCAGCAACCCTTCCAAAAGGGCTTACAGAAGAGGAAAAAGCAGCACGCATGCCTAAGGCGTCGATACTCAAAAGGCTTTGCAAATGTCCTTTTCCCTATGCACTAGCCTATGCGCCTAAAGAGATCAACCAAATAGAAGCCATACTGCAGCGCACAGAGGTTAAGGCTTTACTACCTAAAGAAATCAGGTGGATGTGGGAAAAAAAAGCACAAACCCTAAAGGATGGAACAAAAGCGGTTATCCTTTATGCCATCCAACAACCTCAGGACAACAAACCGCTTTTAGAGGGAGATATTATTACAAATGCAGCCCAAACATTTATTGAAAATGGAAAACTAGCTGTACATATACAAATGAATCAAAAAGGGGCACATAGGTGGAAGCGCATCACGGCAGCCCATATTGGCAAGCGCATCGCTATAGCTTTAGATGATCGGATCTACTCCGCACCAGTAGTCCATCAAGAAATCCCAAATGGTGACTCTCAGATATCTGGAAATTTTACTTTAGAAGAAGCGAAAGACTTAGCCAGTGTATTAGGCACAGGTTCTTTACCCGCTCCGCTTAGAATGGTTGAGGAAGCCATTATGGGGCCAAGTTTGGGTAAAGCAGCTCAAAACCAGGGGCTGATGGCCACAGCAATAGGTTTGGGTCTAGTACTGCTTTTTATGTTTGTTTACTATGCAAAGGGAGGCATGATCGCCAATAGTGCGCTTTTGTTTAATTTACTCTTTATTATAGGCATTTTGGCGGAGCTGGATGCTACTTTAACCTTACCTGGTATTGCTGGTTTGGTGCTTACGCTTGGGATGTCAATAGATGCTAATGTTTTGATATTTGAACGGATCCGAGAAGAGCTTTCCCAAAAAGTGCATATTAAAGAAGCCATCTGCCGTGGATATGCCAAGTCATATAGCTCTATTATCGATGCAAATATTACTACGTTTCTTGCGGGCGCCATACTCTATTACCTAGGCCAAGGGCCGGTTCGTGGCTTTGCCCTTGTCTTAATGATTGGTATCATCACCTCTGTATTTGCCTCCATATTTATTACAAGGTTGATTTTCTCCTTCTTTATGGACAACCACCGTACCCTAAAGTTGACTTTTTCTTTTCCAGCTATGCCTATGCTGTTTAAAAACGTACGCATTGATTTTATTAAAAATCGCTACCGTTTTTATGCATGCTCTTTATCATTTATAGCAGTGGGCGCTTTCTTCTTCTACCACTATAAAGGGCTTGCGTTAGGCGTTGATTTTGCGGGTGGCCGCTCCTACACGGTGCATTTTTCTAAGCCGATGGATGCTTCCTTGCTCAAGGATGGATTGTCTGCTCAATTGAAGCAAGGCGTAGAAGTGCGCACCTATGGTGCCAATAATGTAATGCAAATCACTACCAGCTATTTGAGTGATGAGGACGTTACAGCATCTGATCAAAAGGTACGCAATAAACTGGTAAAGGCATTAAAAGCATGCACAAAATTAGAACAAGAAGATAGGGTTTCAGCCGGCAGTAGTTTTACGATTACCAGCAGTACCAAAGTAGGTGCTACTGTGGCACAAGACGTACAAAAAAGTGCAAAAAAGGCCATATTTCTTGCCATATTCGGTATATTTATTTATATTGTATTGCGCTTTAGAAGATGGGGATTTGGTTTAGCAGCTGTATTAGCGCTTATACACGATGCTTTGGCAGTCATAGCTGGGTTTTGTATAGCACGGGCTTTTGGCGTAAGCTATGAAGTGAATGAGGTGTTTTTAGCTGCTATGCTCACTGTTATTGGCTATTCTATAAATGACACAGTAGTTATATTTGACCGCATAAGGGAAAAGTTGGCGAATAAGACTGCGCAAATATCCATAGCCATGGTTAATGATGCAATTAAAGAAACGTTAAGTAGAACCCTTATTACTTCTTTCTCAACATTATTGGCTGTTGTTGTGCTCTTTTTCTTTGGAGGAGAAGCATTACGCAGCTTTTCGTTTGCATTGCTACTAGGTGTATTATTTGGCACTTACTCTTCTATCTGCATTGCAGCCCCCCTTTTAGCAGATTTTGGTCGCAAGTTTTCTACTACTAAGCAGTAGAAGCGAACCAAATACCAAAATCCATAACGCAATAGCCTATAATAGGCCTCACCCAAATAAAAAAAGGTATGTCTATGAAAATGAAAACAATTATTCCTATTTATATGGTCTTAAATGGACTGGGAACGATGGTACCCACCATTCTAGTGATTGGTTTTGCCATCACTTTGTTTGAAAAGGATACAAGTGGCATTTCTGCAGCTTATTTAGAACCAGCTAGCTTATTAGGGATTGGTTTTGCTGGATTAATTGGAGGCTTTTTTTTCAAACGTTTTTCTTCCTATGCCATAGCGGTAGGCGCACTCTTATGTGCGACATCTACTTTGTTAATTTTGTCTCTATATAATGGTATTAATCTACGATACTGGACCATTACATTATGGGCACTTGCCTGCATTATGAGCATTGAACACTCCAATGGCCTTGCTTTTATTAATAAACAAATAGGCACACATGACAAACCTTTCTTTTTTTCTACCTTTCAAATTTTTTTGCAATTTTTTAATGTTTTAGCACCTATAGTAGCCAAAAACTTATTGGCCATTATGGGCTTAAAAATGCTTTTATTACTTTGTAGTTTTATCTATATCTTGCGTATAATACCCTGGCAGCTATTCCGAAATTTTGGTGCAAAAAAGATGGCACTACAACCATCTGGCATGTTAACAGGCTTTAAAGAAATCGTTCAAAATCCTGGGTTATTACAGGTAACTAGTTTTCGGCTTGTGAGCTATATAGCAACTATAGCCTATACGGTCAGTTTACCAATTTTGGTAGCAAGAATTGCCAACGGGAATAGTCAAATCAACGCACAGTTGCATAGCTATAGCACCAGTATGATTCATCTAGGCTTTATTGTAAGTGGTATATGTGGTTCGTGGATCTTAAAAAGAAAACCTAAATGGATTATTCGTTTTTTTAACATCAGCCCTGTCTTTATCGTATTAGCTTCGATTACGGCTTTCTATGTAAAAAAACCATTTCATCTTCAGGCAACTGCATTACTCTATGGTATGGGGCTTTATTTGCTCAGAACAGCTGTTTCTATTATAGGGCAAGCTTTAACTAAAAAAGACAAACTGGCCCATGTTATTTTAGTAGGAGATGCAGTAGTGAAATCTTTTGCGTATGGCATTGGTTCTTTGATACCATGCTGGATCGTCCTTCCGCCTGTATGGGGTATAGCACCTCCATTTGTAGGATTTGTCTTATGTTCTTTACTCTCACTGAGAATGATCAAACCAATTACCAAAATATATTTGGCCTCTTTATGCAAAAAAAATAATGCAAAGTACAGCTGAAAAGTATATGGTCACCGGTAGCAATTGGTTAAAAACTGCTTGAATGTTGGATTATTGCTGGGATCATAGACAGATTTGATTTTTTTCCAATCTCCTATATCCCGCAACAATATACTTGCCCTCCTACTGACCAGGATTTCATCACTTGGATGAACTACATCTGATTTGCTATACAGCGCAGTGGTAGCCTTATGCAGGGTTTCTATATGAGATGGCTGAATGCATCAGAGGCTTTAGTACCTGACCCTATTAACATACCAGCTAAATGGCTAAGCGCAATCCCTTGTTTTTTTAATGGCTTAAGCTGAGACAATATCTTTTCATCAGTTAGTTTATGTAAGCAGTAGATCTATCCATAAACCACCTAATAAATTTGTATTAACCCCTATCATTGGTTAAGCAAATAACTCAAAAGCATGAACAGAAAGGCATAACCTATTGCGTTAAATTGCTATGCTGTATAAAATTAACAGCAAGTTCTAAACCTCTATAGTCTATCGAATGGGCAAGGCCATCTAATTTATGTCCACTACAGGGTACATTATGACCGGATAAGTATTGTATGGCATGATCCATTGCATCTATGGTTACTACTGTATCCAACATGCCATGCACCAAACAAATGGGTGTAGTTGTATTGATGCATTGTGAAGGGGCCACCAATAATCCAGAAAATCCTACGGTAGATAAGAAAGGCTCCGCCTGTATAAGTGTTAAATATATACCCATCATAGCGCCCTGTGAGAACCCAATAATAATGGTATCTTTATTAGTAAGCTTTAAGGCAATTTGTTTTTGCTTAATGATGGCTGTAACGGATGCAACATTGCTTTCTAACAATCGCTTCATGACATATGGCGTTCGATCTTGTAGACTAAACCATTGTCGCCCATAGGCGGCCATATCATATGGTTCTACCCCATGGGGAGCTATAAAGTGACAATCTGGCAAATGGTCTTTAATATATGGAACCAATTTGATTAAATCATGCCCATTAGAACCAACACCGTGCAATAATACTACTAATTTTTCTACTGGTAATATTTTACTATGTACTTCAGGATGTATTAAATTACCCATTATTGATTTGCTGTTATTTTAAGTTTGAAAGGATTATAGCCTTGATATAAATTAGAACCGTGGAGGCATGTATTATACATTTTATACATTACTTTAACTTTATCCTTGATTAATTATAATTAAATAATGGAAAAATCAATAGTTAATAAAATTTTTGAGACTTTAAGGGATACAAACCAAAATCCTACCACAGAACTAGTCTATAAAAATGGGTTTACCTTATTAGTAGCCGTAATATTATCTGCACAAGCTACAGATATATCGGTAAATATAGCAACAAAAGCTTTATTTGAACGATGTGATACACCAGAGAAAATGGTATGCCTTGGAGAAGAAGGATTAAAAAAGTATATAAAATCTATTGGACTGTTTAACCATAAGGTCAAAAATATTATCGCCCTATCTAAACTATTAATCAACCATTATGATAGCCATGTGCCTAACAACTTTAAGGCACTTTTGCAACTACCAGGCGTAGGAAGAAAAACAGCCAATGTGGTATTAAATTGCTTGTTTAATGCGCCAACTATTGCAGTGGATACCCATGTATTTAGAGTAGCCAAAAGGATTGGACTAGCAAATGGCATGACACCTGAAAAAGTTGAGCGTGAGCTATTAAAAACGATAGATCAAAAATGGCATAGAAATGCACACCATTGGCTTATACTACATGGGAGATATATTTGTAAAGCACGAAAACCGAACTGTACAATTTGCCCTATTAAAGCATATTGCGGCTATTATAAAGCCAGTCTTAAAACTTAAATATTAGCAAAAAAACTACCTGTTCACCCAATGGGGTCAACTTAAGGAAAATCTATTCTAGCAAAGAGATGTAAGTGGATCGTTAGGATACTCCTTCACCCATGGCCACCGATAAAAAGCTGGCGCGCAGCAAAAGCAATGAAACGAATGTTGTTCAGCGGGAAAAACAGAACCCACCCGTTGTGCGGGCTCAAACAGCTGTTTTTCTGATCCGCTGAATAACAGTTCGTCAGAAAACTACAAGCTTACTGAAGCGCTAATAAGAAAGGTATCGTTATTGTGCATAGGTATGATCCTATTACCACCACTCATTTCTGCCTGAGTATTGAATTCATGCATAGGTATAATGCTGGTAGGTATAATCTTATCACCACCACCTATGAATTGGGTTTGGGTTTGAATAGATAAATCAAATGTGCTGAATTTATCTAAAGTTAATTTATTTGTTCTCATAGGAATAATAATTTAATTGTTAATTAAAACACGCACTAAACACGCCACTAAACATATGCTGTATACATTAACTATATTTCCGACACCCTAACTATGCGTGCATTTGCATACTAAAAAAATAAATAATTAAATACAAGTAATGCTGCCAAAAAAAAGCTATACCCATGCTTTAAAACTAAATTGTACCAATTAGCAATACATACACACATAATACAGTAAGCTTAAAACGGTTTGATGGTTCATAATAAAATTTCAAAGGTGCAGTAATTTACATTATCGCACATAATTTATTATGTTTGTAGGCCTATCCGCTCGTTAGCGGGCAATAAATCATATAAGCAAAAAATGTGCATTATCAATAGGCCATTATACCATAATATGGTTAAACTTGAATGAATCATCTGCCTAAAAGATGGATATAAGAATTTTGAAAGCATGAAAAGCCTTAAAACTAATTTAGATTCAAATGCAGTATACCTTCCTTCTGATACCGTTCAAAAAAAAGCATATATCTCATCATTGGATGCATACCTAAAGATGTATCATACCTCCATTGAGGATCCAATTGAATTTTGGAAAAAAATATCGGCACAATTTTTCTGGAAAAGCAAGCCTACTGGCCCATTTCTCAGCTATAACTTTGACTTAAAGAAAGGGCCCATTTTCACAAAATGGATGGAAGGCGCCCTAACAAATGTTTGTTATAACCTAGTGGATAGGCATGTGCAAGATGGATATGGCGACAAGATTGCCTACTATTGGGAAGGGAATGAACCAGATGAACAAAAACAAATTACCTACCAAGCATTGCTTAAAGAGATTTGTAAATGTGCAAATGTTTTAAAAGCGCTAGGCATAGCAAAAGGCGACCGGGTAGCGATCTACATGCCGACCACTATAGAGGCCATCGTAGTAATGTTAAGCTGTGCACGCATTGGTGCGATCCATACGGTTATTTTTACAGGATTTTCAGCAGATGCACTGGCAACACGCATTATAGCAGCAAAAGCAAAACTCTTGGTAACCGCTAATGGAACATTCCGCGGCACAAAATTTATTCCACTCAAGTCGATTGCTACCCAAGCATTGATACAATGTAAAGCAGCTAACCACCCACTCAACGACTGTATTGTTTTTAATCGATTGCAAACCATGAAAAGACGGGAAGGTATACCCGATATTCCATGGGACGATTCCATAGATCGTTCCTGGGAAACACTGATGGCATCTGCATCGGATGTGTGTGAACCTGAGTGGATGGATGCGGAAGATCCGCTATTTATCCTTTACACAAGCGGTTCGACCGGAAAACCCAAAGGCGTGTTGCATACAAGTGGAGGCTATTTACTATATGCAGCAACTGCATTTAAATATGCATTTGACTACCACCCAGAAGATCTGTTTTTCTGTTCTGGCGATTTAGGCTGGATTACAGGCCATACTTTTAATGTCTACGGAGCACTTGCCTGTAAAACCACCTCTGTGCTATTTGACGGCATTCCAACTTATCCAGATGGAGGTCGTTTCTGGGATTTGATTGATAGATACAAGGTAACTACATTTTATACAGCCCCCACTGCGCTTCGAACCCTTATGCAACTCGAACCCATTTATGTTACAAAATATAGTAGAGCCTCCTTGCGTATACTCGGTTCAGTTGGCGAACCCATTGACCCTTCAACCTGGAACTGGTTTTACGAAATAGTTGGCGAAAAGCGCTGTCCGATTATTGATACCTTTTGGCAGACAGAGACAGGTGCGCCCATCATTTGTCCACTTCCTGGTGCCACACCATTAAAACCTGGCGCTGCTACACTTCCTTTTTGGGGCATTGTCCCAACTATTGTTAATGATAATGGCGTTGAAATTATAGGTGAAGGGCAAGGTCATCTTGTGGTTAAAAATCCCTGGCCAGGGATAGCACGAACGCTTGATGGTAGCCATGAACGGTTTACATCTACTTACTTTGCGCCATACAATGGATATTACTATACAGGCGATCGTGCAAAACGCGATGCAGATGGTTATTTTTGGATCATAGGTAGAACAGATGACATGTTGAATAGTTCAGGTTACTTAATATCAACCGCTGAGATTGAATCTGCATTAATGCAACACCCATCAGTGGCCGAAGCAGCTGCCGTTTCTGCACCACATGCTACAAAAGGCGAGTCCATCCATTGTTTTATTGTATTAAAGCATAAATGGTCGTATAATCACATCATTGAATCTGAGATCAAATCAATTGTTCGCCATAAACTAGGCGCCTTTGCGGTTCCAGATCTGATATACCCTGTACCTGCTCTGCCTAAAGTAGGCTCTGGTAAAATAATGCGTCGACTACTCAGAAAAATAGTTCGACAAGAAGTGTATTTAGGTGATACCTCAACACTAGTTGATCAAAGTATTGTCAACCAGCTGCGTGCACTTACACTCAATAAGGTTAAGATTTTTTAATGGATGCATGGGGCAATCTTACCTATTTTGTAGCTTTGCATAGCTTTTACTTGGTTGCCGCCTAGGCTACTTAAGGGCCTTGCTGTACATTATATAGTAACATAATCCTATCAATATGGAACAAAAAAAAATGCTATCTAAGCATGATGCTGCAATAAAAAACCGATCCGAACCCTCTGGTACGCACAACCCTTTGTTGCACAGAAAACTATATATAGAAAGTTACGGCTGTCAAATGAATTTTTCTGACAGTGAAATCGTAGCTTCTATTATGGCCCAACAAGGTTTTGTTTTTACAAACCAGTATGATGAGGCAGATCTTATCCTCATTAACACATGTGCCATTCGAGATAAAGCTGAACAGACCATTCGGAATAGACTATTGGTTTTCAACCAACAAAAGCTAAAACAGCCTGATCTTATTGTAGGTATCTTAGGTTGTATGGCAGAGCGACTTAAAACGCAACTACTAGAAGAGGAAAAAGTCGTTGATTTGGTAGCGGGTCCAGATGCCTATAGAGACCTACCCAGATTAATTAGTCAGGTAGATCAAGGCTACAAAGCGGTCAATACCTTTTTATCCAAAGAGGAAACTTATGCGGATATTGCGCCCATTCGGTTGCATTCAAGTGGCGTAACTGCTTTTATCTCTATTATGAGGGGGTGCAACAACATGTGTTCTTTTTGTATTGTGCCTTTTACCCGAGGGCGTGAACGGAGCAGAGACCCCTATTCTATCGTCCAAGAAGCTAAAAAATTATTTGAAGCAGGTTATAAGGAAGTTACCCTTTTAGGGCAAAATGTAGACTCCTATAGTTGGCATCCATCTATGGCAGCGACTGCTTCGCTAGATAGCGCAAGCAACCAGACCATCCACTTTCCCCAATTACTGGCCATGGTGGCTGAGATTGACCCCAAGTTAAGGGTGCGCTTTTCTACCTCTCATCCTAAAGATATGACCGATGAGGTGTTGTATACCATGAAGGCCTATGACAACATCTGCAAGCACATTCACCTCCCTGTCCAAAGTGGCAATAGCCGCATCCTCAAGCGCATGAATCGTACCTACGATCGGGAATGGTATATAGAAAGAATTCATGCGATTAGAAATATTCTAGGCCCATCTTGTGCTATTTCTTCTGATATGATTGCAGGCTTTTGCTCGGAAACAGAGGAAGAACACGCAGATACGCTTTCGCTCATGGATTACGTGCAATATGATTTTTCTTTTATGTTTTACTATTCCGAACGGCCAGGTACATTAGCCGCCAGAAAATATCCAGATGATGTTCCAGAGGATGTTAAAAAACGCAGATTAAGTGAAATTATAGCCAAGCAACGTGCCCATGCCTTGATGCACCATCAAAAAAGTATAAATCAAGTTTATCAAGTTTTAATTGAAAAATGCTCTAAAAAATCAGACGACTTTTTCCAAGGCAGAACCAGCCAAAATAAGATCGTTGTATTCCCCAAAGGGGCCTATAAAATAGGAGATTACGTAGATGTACAGATTACAAGCTGCAATGCAGCTACCCTATTTGGCACCGTGTTATCTTAAGCATACGAAATGCTATGAAAGAAGATCTTCAATACATCAAACAACGGTTTAATATTATTGGCAATGCCCCATTGTTGAATAGAGCTATTGAGATAGCGATGCAGGTTGCTGCTACGGATCTGTCTGTGCTCATTACGGGTGAAAGTGGTACTGGAAAAGAGTCTTTTTCAAAAATTATTCATGCACTGAGTCCCTACCGACATGGTAACTTTATAGCCATTAACTGTGGAGCGATTCCAGAAGGCACAATAGATTCTGAGCTTTTTGGCCATGAAAAAGGTGCCTTTACGGGTGCCTTAGAAAATCGAAAAGGCTATTTTGAAGAAGCCAATGGTGGAACCATTTTTCTAGATGAAATAGGTGAAATGCCTTTGGGCACACAAACCAGACTGTTGCGTGTACTAGAATATGGAGAATATGTAAAAGTAGGTGCCTCTAACGTACAAAAAACTAAAGTGCGTGTAGTAGCAGCTACGCATGTAGATTTACTCCATGCCATTAGGCAAGGAAAATTCCGAGAAGACTTATACTACAGACTCAATACCGTGCCGATTACCATACCCCCTTTGCGTGAACGGGGTGCAGATATTATACAATTGTTTCATAAATTTTCTAGTGATTTTGCTGCCAAATACAGAATTAAACCGCTAGAAATCAGCTCAGAAGCAAAAGACATTTTACGCACTTATCCATTTCCAGGCAACATTCGTCAACTAAAAAATATTGTTGAGCAAATGGCACTGCTGGAAGACGTCATGCTGGTTACACCCAAGGTAATAGAAAAGTATCTACCGAAAGAGCAAAGCCATACGTTACCAGTGCTTTATAAGCAATGGAACGACCATGGGCTGCTTGAAAAAGAATATATATATCCCATCCTCTTTGATTTAAAAAGAGATATTGCAGAATTAAAAGCACTCATGTTCAATTTCATTGAGTCTGGTTCCATTAAAAATCCTATGATCAAAGATCATGCGCAGCTATCCCGAGCCTACAGTGACCAAGAAAAGATAGCTAAGAAAATCCATTTTTTGGATACAGCGCAATCCTTTAAAGAAGATAATGTAAATTGCATAGGAGCGTCTTATGATGCAGCAGAAAACCTTTCTATTGAAGCCCAAGAACAAGCATTGATTCGCAGATCTTTGCAGAAAAATCATGGAAATCGCAAAAGTGCAGCGGATGATTTAGGGATTTCAGAAAGAACACTCTATCGAAAAATTAAACAATATGAGATTGAAGAATCCGATTTTAAGAAATAGTGTATACTTTTTTTTTAGCGTATTATCGTTGTACAGTTGTGGTCTTTTTACTTTTTCAGGTACTTCACTTCATCCTGATATCAAGACCTTTTCTGTTCAAACCTTTTATACAGAGGTTTCAGATGGTCCAACAGATATGCCGAGAAAGCTTACTGACATACTTTCAGAGAAAATATTACGCACTACTAATTTAACTAAAGAAGAGAAAGAAGGTGACATCCAATTTGAAGGCATCATTAAGTCCTTTTCATATCGCAGCACCTACAGTACAAAAGGTGAAGATGGTAATACTACTAAAGAAATACAACGTCTAACCATCACGATAGAAGTTTCTTTCTTAAATGCTGCTGATGAGGAATCCTCATTTAAGAAAAAACAATTTTCAGCTAGCGCAGATATGCTTTCTACTGAAAATAAATTAGACAAAGAACCTGAATTGGTGGAAGAAATTTTCCGTCAACTAGTGGATGATGTTTGTAGCAAATCTATAGATAATTGGTAAGATTCAAATTGTTTTTACCATGCAAGTTCAAAAACTATTAAAATTATTGGAGCAGCCTGCAACGCTTTCACCAGCAGATATACCTGATCTAGAAGCGCTTATACAAAGATATCCCTATTTCTACCTAGCCCATGCGCTCCTTGCCAAGGTAACCTATAGGCAGGAAAAAGATGTAGAAAAGTATGCGGTTCAAAGAGCTGCTACCTATGCGGTTGACCGCACACATTTGCGCAAATGGCTGGAAAATAAACTTTCACAACCACCAATTTTCAGAAGCGTCCATGCCAAATCTACGCAGGAAGCATCTGTTACCATTAATAATTATTTAGAGATAATTGCCAAAAAGACCGTTAAAAAGAGCACAAATGAAAACAGTATCAAGCAGTTTTCTATTATAGATAATATTTTAAATAAAAACTTGCAATTTGATCCCTGTATGGAAATAGTGCTATTAAACGAAGAAGCATCCGTAGATCTTTCCGAACAAGGCACTGCGCTAGATGATCGTTTTGCAACTGAAACATTAGCTAAAATAATGGTTCAACAGAAAAAATACAAACGCGCCATTGAAATTTACAACCATTTAATGGCAAAACATCCTGAAAAAAAATCGTATATTGAGGGCATCATTTCTAATTTAAATAGTGATCTTTAGTTATGTTTATATTCAATCTGATTACCATACTTATTATTATCGTAGCCATTCTATTGCTTGGTGCTATTTTACTGCAAGAGCCGAAAGAGCGGATCACCCCTTCGGGTGGAGGTGCTGCTTCTATACAACGCATTGGCATTAATCAAAAGGCAGATTTTTTAGAAAAAGCTACTTGGGTGCTGATAGGATTATTACTTTTTTTAACGTTTTTGTCCTCTATCTTTCTTAAAAACGCACCACAAACAAATAGGAGTCCTAATTTGGCAAAGGCGCAGCAAGAACAAGCATCCACCAGCACCACAACAGTTCCAAGTCCTACAGATGCTGGAGCTACTGCCCAAAAGGAGTTAGAACCTGCAGCGCAGGCAACAACCTCCGGCACTTAAAGCCAACTTGTAGTGATTTTTCATATGAAAAGATTCAACATCATAAAGGCTATTTTAGCCTTTTTCGGTTGTGCACTTTTAACCCATCCATCCAATGCGGTTGGATTGGCTACAGGGCCATCTTTCGGCCTAGCTGGGTTTCGCACCCATTTCGATGCACAAGATCCGTTTAAAAAAGTTTCTATCCACAACGCAGCATTACAGATCGGATGGTTTGCCAAGCTAGATATTTGGCTTTTATATGGTAAGCTAGATGGCTTGTTTATATTAGATTGGCATAAATTGCCTAATAAACTAACGTGCAATCATTTTAAATCTATTACCCTTCCCTTGACGATTGGTATACCTATTTTGGGCATCCTTCGCCCTCATATTGGTCTGATTTTTCGAATACCTTGGTCTGATTTAGATGATCCTAGCTTGCAAGGCAATCATCTTATAGAATGCTATAGCAAAAAAATCAACGGATATATCATTGGATTGGGTCTAGATCTAGGCCATTTTTTAATCGATATCTATTGTAAACTTGGCTCTTCAACAATCGCTAGAAAATCTATAGAGGCTACCCTATTGCAGGGGAATAAGACCTATAGACCTAAAGAATTTACTTTAAGAGTCGGTTACAACTTACTGGGTTAAGGAAGGGTTAAATTCCTGAGGGCGCTTATACGAGTAATTCAGGTCGTTTTTTGTCTTTTAAGTATAGAGAAAAAAGTCAAATTGCCTCTTCATACGATATTTCTGGTAGGATCAAAGTTTATGTTCCTGAAATTGATTCTTCTTTTTCTTCTGATTTGTTTTTTAAGGGACAAAGAAAATCTTTTAGTTACAAAAATCAAAATAAGGACGATGTATTTGGTTTAGAGCAATTGGATACGGATTCTTTAGATTATATTCTATTGACAGCCGGAGAAAAAGATTGTATGAGTGCCTATGCCCATGGGTTTAAAAACGTTATTTCTTTACAGTCAGAACATCAAATGCCCAGCACTTCTTTGCTGGAAGTGCTAAAAACCAAAACTTCTATTATTTTAAGTTGTTATGATAATGATGTTGCTGGTATTAACGCTTCTAAGCGATTAGAAGCTTCTTTTGGTATTGTATCTATATCACTACCTAGAGATGTAAAAGATATATCTGATTATTTTCGTATTTATTCACCTACTGACTTTCAGTTACTTTTAGATACAGCTATAGAAAAAGCTATATCCTTACCCTTAGAAAAGTCCAATGGTACGCGAGGTGCCAGGGTAAGTAATAGTATACGCAGTAAAGTAGAGCACTATTTAAGTGAAAAGTTTGATTTTCGCTTAAATGTGGTTACACAACTTGTATAAGTTGTAGTAGTCAAGATTTAATCTTACAATTGTTAAATTGTAATGATATAAATACTAACTACTATGAACTTACATCAAAAAATCATTAAGCCGAAATTAGGCTTATTAGAATTAGCTAAAACCTTAGGGAACATATCCTCATCGTGTAAAAGTATTGGCTATAGCAGAGATAGCTACTACCGTTTTAAGTCTTTGTACGAAACAGGCGGTCAAGAAGCGCTATATGAGCTAATCCGTAAGAAGCCTATTCTAGCTAATAGAGTAGATCCTAGCATAGAAAAATCAGTGGTAGATATGGCCATAGACTATCCAGCCTATGGTCAGCTTAGGGTATCCAACGAGTTGAAAAAAGAGGGTATTCTTGTTTCTCCTGGTGGTGTAAGATCTATCTGGTTGCGCAATGACTTAAACAATATAAAGAAACGTCTTAGGGCTTTAGAAGCTAAAATGGCTCAAGATGGTCTTGTTCTAACTGAATCCCAGCTAGCAGCACTGGAAAAACGTAGAAACGAACAAGAAACATGTGGAGAAATAGATACAGAGCATCCTGGTTACTTAGGTTGTCAAGATACTTATTATGTGGGTAACTTTAAAGGTATAGGCAAAGTTTACACGCAAGTATTTATAGACAGTTATTCTAGATTATCAAACGCAAAACTTTACACTGATAAGACGGCTCTAACAGCTGCCGATCTGTTAAATGATAGGATACTACCTTTTTATCAAGATCAAAACATACCTATATTACGTATACTAACAGATCGTGGTACAGAGTATAAAGGCACAATAGAACATCATGCTTTTGAGTTGTTTTTAAGTATAGAAGGTATAGAACATACGGTCACTAAAGCCTATTCACCGCAAACCAATGGGTTCTGTGAACGATTTAACAAAACCATGAAACAGGAATTCTTTGATACAGCTATGCGTAAGAAGATCTATACAAGCCTAGATGATTTGCAAGAGGATTTAGATAGCTGGTTACGTTACTATAATCATGAGAGACCGCATTCTGGAAAGTATTGTTACGGCAAAACACCTATACAAACCTGGGAAGAGAGCCTGTAAATTATTTTGTGTAAGTGCCGTTTTTTAGGAGAATCTTCCCTCAAATTCGATAGCGAATCGATTCAGAGCCGCTCTCCAATCATGTAAAGACATAGTCCACTTTTGTGATGCCTTCTGTATGGCTAAATATACTACTTTTAATGCAGATTGGTCATTAGGAAAAATTTTACGGTTATTGATAGATTTTCTAATAACGCTATTGAGTGATTCAATGGCATTGGTCGTATAAATAATTTTTCGTATTTCATCAGGATAGTCAAAAATAGTTATAATGTTGCTCCAATTTTTATGCCATGAACGACTAATAGCTGGATATTTTTTATCCCATTTTTCACTAAAAATAAGAAGTGCTTCTTCCGCTTGCTCAAGAGAAATAGCGCGATAAATAACTTTAAGATCCGATGCGACGGACTTCATGTCCTTATAGGGTACATAACGTAACGAATTACGAATAAGATGAACAATGCATAACTGAATTTTGGTTTTTGGAAATACTGTATTAATAGCATCTGGAAATCCGGTTAATCCATCAACACAAGCAATAAAAATATCCTTAATGCCACGATTATTTAACTCAGTTAATACTGAGAGCCAAAATTTTGCACCTTCGGTTTCTGCTATCCACAAACCAAGTAATTCTTTTTGCCCTTGACAATTAATGGCTAATGCCAAATAAATTGATTTGTTGATTACGCGTTTATCTTGATGACACTTGATAACGATACAATCTAAATACAATATGGGATATACTGTTTCTAATGGACGATTCTGCCAAACAGTAATCTCCTCAATAACAGATTCAGTTACTTTCGAAATTAAACTGTGTGATACCTCTGTACCATACAGCTCTTTGAATGTATCTGAAATATCTCTGGTAGTCATCCCTCTAGCATAAAGAGCCAAAATTTGTTCATCAAATTCAGTGAAGCGAGTTTGCCCTTTGCGAATGATTTGAGGATCGAACGTGCTGTTTCGGTCACGTGGCGTATTAATTTCCATTTCGCCAAAATCACCCTTTAATCGCTTAGGAGAGTAACCATTACGGCTATTTCCCGTGTTCCTGCCTTCTATAGCATGCTTTTCATAGCCAAGATGATCCTCTAATTCTGCATCCATAGCACGTTCTACCGTGATTTTTAATAGTTGCTTGCTGAGAATAGCTAAATCTTTTTCACTCTTAATAGACTTCGACAATTCATTTAGTAGATTTGGATCTATATTTATTTGTTGTTGTTCCATTGCTTATGACTCATTTATAACTAACGATTTAATCCGTTAGATTAGTTAATAATAAGCATTTACACAATTTTATTTACAAACTCTGGGAAGATAGTAAAAAGCTAGTCCTTGAAAAAAATAATCAAATCGCGTATCTTAAAAAGATATCTGACAAGTTAGACTTAACTGACAATTTTAAAGTCTAATTTTTTTGCTGCCTGTAAGATTAAATCTTGACTACTACACTGCGAATGTAGCAACATTTAATCCAGCATCTATATAATCACGCTTTTGAATCGCCCTAGTTGCGCCCCGTGCAGTTCCACAAAGGGGGAAATAGTGTTGTGCCTGATCCCAGGCGCCAGCATAATCTTGATCTACAATACGATTACAGAGCTCATCATCTAGCGCCATCGATGTTGCTGCAACAGCAGCTCTACTTAATATATAAGCACTTAGGCCTGCTCCCCCTGTGCAATAGGTAACCCCTCCTATAACTACGAAATTAAACAAAGAATCATTCCAATTTGCTTGCTGGATTTTGGTTTTATTAAATGCATCTTGTTCAATTTGTTTGAGTTTTTCCTGTATGGCTTTTTTATATTCAGGTTTAGCTTTTTTTTCTTGATCATTAAGTTCTTTATATTCCTTATCGTGACTATAAAGCATCGATCGATTGAGAAAGCAATGGGGATCTGTCTGCATGAGGTAACTATCTATGATATGATCACTCCCTCCCTGGTAAAGTGCATCTGGATCTCTGCTATCAATAATAGATCTATTTTTTACAATCTCCTCCGTTCTTTTAGGGTTTCTAAGGCAACTTTCAATATATTTATTTCTAAAACTGTCGGCTGATGATATATTTTTTTTCCGATCCAATTGGGGTAAAATTGCATCAAAAAGGCAGTTGTTTTTACCCCTACTATCGCTAGTAGGTAGTACTTCTGAATGCCTCATATTAACCCAGTGAAATTCTTTATCCGTCTTAATCAAATTTATGATCACCCTTCTACCTGGTAGATTTCCGCCCACTACATCATAATATTTTCCTTCTACATGTACTTGGATAGGTGCATTTATTTCCTTTGCAATATGACCAAGCTCTCCCACGCCTAATGGCGCACCATTCTTAACAGATTCAATGTACGCTTGTAATATTGGCGTACAAGAAGCTGAATCCACTGGATCTGCTTGTTCGTCTGAGCTAAGGATTAGGTTCTCTGCTAAATTATGCCTTTGAACTTTAGGCAGCTGTTTAGCACTAAACTCCTTAACCTCTTTAGCACTCTCTTTCCAAATTTCTTGAGCCTCCCATCTAGAAAAACCTCTGGTAAGGGGTTGGAATAGGTTGGATGATACGGACTCCACTAGCCTATTGGTAATAGCTGACTTGAAAGCATCTTTAATATGTTGGTAACTAGATGGGAAATAGCAAGTGTAACATTTGGTGATTCCGACTACTTGACGTTTTGCAGCACCGTAATCTGGAGAGAGTGGGTTCAGATTATAATCATGATCTGCACGGAATTGATCTGCCCTAACTTCGTCAAAGGCTATCTCAGAAGGTGGAACTGAAGTATAAGCTGAACTGGAGTAGATACCCTGATCTAATTTATACTCCTTCAAGGTCTCTTCCTCTTGTTTAGCCTTTCGTTCAGCTTCAGCGATATGACTGGTATGCTGCTGAATCTTCGATTCAAACTGATCAAGGAATTTAGGGGCTTCAAAGGCTAAATCATATAGCATCTTGGGAAGGCCTATAATATCCATATAATCTTCACC
This sequence comes from Cardinium endosymbiont of Nabis limbatus, assembly GCF_965196625.1. GTDB lineage: Bacteria > Bacteroidota > Bacteroidia > Cytophagales > Amoebophilaceae > Cardinium. The sequence continues at coordinate 877,743 of NZ_OZ239769.1, forward strand.
GGTTAGCTTACGATTTTGGTTGCTTGCATCTGTTGGATTATCTTCATCTTCTCTTGCATTGAGCTGATCTATTTTGTTAATAACAACTCCCTTACCCATCTCTGTGCACGCGTTTATAAACGTATTGTTAGGAGATGGTTCCAGCAATTCCAAACCATCGTTTATAAACAATTGTTGCCAATGGTTATCTCTATTTTTAAGGTCTAGTGTTATGCCTCTAGTGATCAGAGGGTTATTTTGTAATCTTTCAGAAAGGATCCTATCTAACTTCTTATCAATTAGTGACTTTATACCATGTAAAACTGGATCGACAACCATATGATTAACCGAAACCTGCAACAACTTACTGGTCACACTTTCTTTGAAGTGTTGTACAAACTGCTGCTTAGCTTCCTGTAGCCCACCACTAACAATATCAGGTTGACTAGACCTTATTACCATATCCGTTGCGCCCGCGCCAACGGTTGCACCAGTCGCTGTTACAGCCTGGTTAACCCCAGTTAATGAATTTTTTACCCCCCTAAAGGTATCTCTAATATCTGTACCCATTTTTTTAATCCCTTCCCAACCAGAGGATATAAATGAAACACTCCAAGAAATCCCTTTTTGTATCGACCAATTTTTCCAGGAAAAGTCACCTCTTATAGCAGAGGTTACACTACTAAACAAATCACTGAGACCATCTATGAGTAATTTCACACCTAATGATGAGCCCGCTGTATAGACTGACATCAAAAACCCTGCTGTTGCTTGTGCTGCGCCAATGATCGCTACAGAAATAATGCTATACCAAGGGGTAGGTTTTTTTAACCTAAGCGTAAAAATATCCGTTAGGCCATTAGCATAAGCTTCTCCTATCGCTTGACTATGATCTCCATCGGTACCTTTTAACGCTTCTTGAAGGGATTGATTCCTCAATTTTACATGCCACCCTTTTCTTAATGCTTTATCAAGTACCTCAATAGCTATATCAATATGATCAGACTGTATAGAAAGGATATCTAATTGGTGGGCAACATGATCAGATACGGTTATATTTTTAGCTTTTTTATGCAATAATATCAACAAGTGCTGAAAAGAAATTAGGGCTGGTTTGTATTCGTAGTTAATCAACCTAATCGCTTCTTCCAATTCTGCCTTAGCTATTTCTTGATTCCTTCCCTGGTTATCTTCTATGGTGAGTAAAGCTCTCGCTTTATTGTAGCGGGCTGTTACATTATAGGTTTCATCCAAATCAATGGCTTTTTGATATATCTCAATAGCTAATTGAGGGTTTTTGAGACGATCTAAGGCTTCATTACCCTTTTGAACATAGTAATAGGGATTTTTAACCAGTTTATCTTTAGTACCATCTGATCTGATGGCATTGCCAAATTGATCAAAGGTTTTTACAACATCTTGAAGGTCAATAGATTTCTTGTCATGCTGCAGGCGGTTAAACCAAATGCCCCACCGCTCCTGTAAAGCATTCCGTTCATATTCTCCCCAACCATACTGAGTAGCTAAGCTAGAACCTTCTGGTTTAAATGGTTTACCCTCCCGAAAACACTCAATTACATCACTAGGGTATTTGTCCGCCTGTAACTTAGTACAAAAGTCTCGTAATACATTTGCCTTATAGGATTGCTTAATTGCATCTTTATGGTCTATAATATCTTGTTTAATATCCTCTTTAAATGCTGCTATATATTCAGGAAATTTTGGGTCTAACTTTTCTTCTTCCGAAAACGTATTTTTATAGTGCTCAACCGCAGATTCCAGTAGTTTAGGTAAAGAGCGTTTAAAATCACGATCTATGGCATGGGGATTCAGTGCTTTATCTTTGTGAATAAGCCAACGAGACTGAATAGAGGCGTATTGATTCATTTTTTCTGCATCGCTGGCTCTAGGCAAAAGTTCACTCTCTAACCCGCAAAAGCAGCTAAAAAATCGATCTTGTAGGAATGCTTCTGCCAGGTCTTTCTGCGCATTGGTAGTCTCTATAGCTTCTTGCTCATTGCGGGCTGCACGAAGGGCATCTATACTTCTATGGGATGGGTCGTGTACCACTAACTGGGCGCTACCTTTTCTACCTTGACGAGCAGTTCTGCCTGCATTTTGAATTTCTACGCGGTAGCTTTCTGGTAAAAAGGTAATGCAAACATGCATACCACCTATTGCTTCTACTTTATCAGAGGGAGTAATATCTGTACCTCTACCCGCTATATTGGTAGCTATAATAATTTCACCTAGGTCTATGTCGCGTTTGGTAAATTTTTCTTGCTGCTTACCAAAAGAACCAATCAGCTGAGTCAGATTAGCTTTGATAGGGTCCGTTTCTGATGCTGATTCAGTGATAGGATGAGTAGTTTCTGATTCACCTGTATAGGTGAAAATTCTATTCTTATAACAATTGCCTAACCTTTTGGCTAAGACATTTTTTAGATGTTCAACCTGTTTTATATATTTACAGATGATTAAAACAGGACGTCCATTCTGGACCTTACTAACCGTAGTATCACAAATGGATTTATACCATTCCTCAGTGGTCGGAACAATGATAGCAGGTAGCTCCTTGCATCTATAGGGGGAAGTTTCGTTGCTAGCAATCTGTTGCAATTGATAAGGAGGGATGACCACCATATCTACATTATACACATTTTGTAAGAAACTCTGCGTGCTCACGTTGCCTAAGGTACCCGTTAAACCAAAAAGAGAAGCACTATAACGCTTAAAAAAGCTTGCATTGGTCAGAAAATTGGTGGCAACATTTTCAGGTGTGATTTTAAGACCTTCTTTGATTTGAAGCAATTGATGCATGCCATCACTCCATACTACATTGTGTTGCAAAACACCTGTATTATCATAATCAATAGGTACAACCTGACCATTTTTTACAGCGTAGTGGAAGCCCTCTTTAAGAACATAACGTGCTTTTATAGCATTATCAATCCAATAAGGAAGTTGATCAAGCGCAAAGGTTCGTAGATGATCGGGAATATCTAAAATGCCTGCCCTTTTGGTAAAAAGTGCATTGTTTAGCGCTTCCGAACTCGATACAGCCGCTTGGGATAGTTCTGCTGCTTGTTTTTTATATTCGGCTAACTTTCTTCTGTTTGTTTCAACCTTACCGAAAAACCATTGTTTTAAGCCTTTTGAAAGTTTTAGCTCACGCTTGGCAATTTTACGGGCTATTCTTTTCTGTTGTATATCTATCTGAGCATCTTTCTGTTGTAATGCTTTATAGGTCTTCCATTCTTGGGCTTCTTCTAAGGTTAAAACCCTAAGTGCATGCGCGATGCGCGCTTTTACTTGTGGCTTAATAAAGGATTCAATATCCTCTATGGGTTTCAGGCAGGACACTAATGATTTTTCCGAAGAAAGGGTGATGGTAGGGCCTGATGGGCTAGCCTCTTGTGTACAAGGCTCTGTAATCAAAAAATTGTGCCCATCTTTCTCTACAATCTGGCTGCTGAGTCGGTTAACCTCATGCCATATAGCACCTAATGTCAAGGCTAAATGGTCCATACCAGGCATGAGTGAAGAGAGCCGAGTAGAGTGCTTCCTCTGATCATACAACATGCTGTCTACCTCATCCACAATCGCTATATCAAATCTGCGCCCTTCACGCGTGTCCATAGCGGAAAACTCGGTCCGCAATATATCTCCTTGAAAATCTATAGGGGTGCCATATACTATATCTTTTCCATAAACTGCTTTAATCGTCTCTTTTTCAGAATTAAAATCTTTACGGCTATTTTCACCTACGGTAAGGTTTAACATTTCAAAAAAACCTGCTTGCTTGGCTACTTCTGGAATGGTTAACTCGGTAGAGGTGGTAATAATGTCTACTTTTTTTCCTTGTAAAGCGTGAACAGCAGAAAACATCGCTATAATCAGTGATTTGCCTTCACCTGTATTAACCTGCGCCAAACGGCCCAACCCCTCAGTAGGATTCAGTAAGGTTAAAAGAGTCAAAAGCTGGCTCTCTCTAGGTGCATAGCCATGGTGTAACACTACAGCACGCTGAATTACGGCTAGAATTTCTTTCTGTTTAGGGAATGAGTCAGACTTTTCTTTTACAAGATTGCTCCATCTTCTTACCTCTTCTTTACTCCATTGGGAAATGGCTTTTCCAGGTAGTATGGAAGAACCGACATCGTAGCTATTGATAATTTCTTGACAACGCTGCTCTAGAAGATTTGGATCACTTACAAAGGAAATATCTGGTGATTGCTGGCTAATTTGCTGGGCCAGCTTAGATAGCGTATGGGGTTTAGCCTCTTTAAAACTAGCCGATATCACTAGCTCATGAAGAGGACCTTCCCATGTGTGGGGTTGTTGAATCTTTGCCTCTAAAAGTTTAAAGGCTGATATAGCTGTAGGAACATCAACCTTGTATTCAGACAATAAAGTTATGGCATCAAGAAAATGCTTAGATATAGGTTCATTCAGTAATGCATCTACGTCTATCCCCTCAAGAAAAGAGTTAAATGTAGAAACTGATGGAGCTGATCTATCTACCTGGGGAAACGAGTTGAGGAAACTTCTAAGGGTCTCTAATGTTTCTATAGGAGAAGCATAGGTAAAAAAAGAGGGTAACTCCCCATTAATAGATGAAGCATGATCGGGAAATAGCACACTGATTTGATCTTCTACTACCCTAGTGGCTAATTGGCCAAGACATTTATTTAAACAGATGATGCCCTGATCATCAGGATAGGCGTATAGTGCTTGTTCTATTTCTTGACCTGAAAAGTCATATTTTTGAATAAAATTTAAAAGGTCCTTTACAGGGCTAAAGTCTGATATTTGGTTGATTATACTTACCAATTCCCTAATCATGAAAGGACGCCACTTTCTATGACCAATGGAATGGTCTAAGAAAAACTGGTCTTCATAGGAAAGAGATATTTTATATTGGGCCAATTGATAATTAAGGTATTTGGACTGTAAAAAGGAAATCCAGTTGGATCTGTTTGGTAAAAGGGTTGAAACAGCATCATAGTCTGTTTGAAGAAGTAAGAATTCTAATAGATATGATAACTCCATTAAACCAAATGACGATTTTTCTGCTGCATCATGTATGGACAAAAGTAGTTGCTCTAGGAATGGACCTTGATAATAACTAACTATTTGATCTAACTGCTTTAAGAAGTGGGGGTAGGTAATTTCATTGCCATCCTCATAATGGCCACAGAGCAAATCTTGAATCAATGATTCCTTTACCCAATCACTTAAGGGGCAATGCCTCAATATAGGCTGAGAAAAGCTTCCACCTTTTTCAAAATAGGATATAATCGATTTTTGTAAGGATGCATTGGCCGTTGGTAATCTATCTTTTAAAATGGGAATGAATATTTCTTCAAAATATGAGCGATCTGTTCCACTCAGTTTAGCGGTGAAGCTTTCGAGAAACTGATCTACTAGTGAAACAGGAGGCGAACTGGGTAGCTGATCAGCAGAAGCTGATTGCTCACTTAGGCCAGAGGATGAAGCAGCATCCACTCCATTAACAGATACAGAAGGATCTACTGTTGCATCTCTACTCCTGGCTGAAGGAAACCTGGTTGCAGTGGCTTGAGCATTAGAGCTATCGTTATTGGGTGCCTCTATTGCTACTAGGGTTGCATCTACAGCAGCTTCTCTTTTTTCAACCTGATTGCTCCTACCAGTTGTATCTTCATTACTATCATAAGACGATAGATTACGGGAAGGACTACTGCTACTTACTGCAGAAGTAGATGGAGCTCGAGCATCTGCCGTTGAAACGTTACTGGTAGAACCACTTTTTGGGTCTATTTTCTACTACCTTGGCTTTCCAACTGCATTCCTTTTTCGAAAAGGTTACGTGATGGCCACCCTTGGCTAGGTAAGTTTGGACAATGGTGGGTATAAAAGGAGTAGCCTGGTCCGGTTGCCGAGTGCTTATATGTCTTGGAGCATGCCCTATACGCAACCGAACGGGATTGGCACAGCTGCTTAAAAGTTGACCAAATAGCAATAGACGCGCAATAAACCGCTTACAAGGAAAATGCATAGAAATAAAGCGTTAAATTAACCTTACGTTAATGTAAAATAGCTTGGTCTTAGTGGGTCACTAAAAAAAAGCATACCAGATGATTTTATTACTAGTATCCTAGTAGATACTACCATTTTCGGTTAACGGTACTCGTAGAGGTGTCAGCATTAACGCTGGACGTTATACCCATTGCTGATGATAACAAACTGCTCCTTTCTGATGCCAATCGCTGTTTTCTTGCTTCTTCCTCTTTACGCTTCTTTTCAGCTTCTCTATCTTGATACGAAGTGCTAGGGCTATAGGAATAAGAAGAATAGGAATAAGAAGACCTTTTCCTAGCTTCTTCTTCTCTGCGTCTGCGCTCTGATTCCTCCCTTGCTTCCTCTTCTCTACGCTTTCTCGCTCTTTCTCTGAGGCAATCCGCTCGCTGCAACCGCAACATTCTTTACAAATTCTGGTGTAGGAATAGGGACATTTATATTTTACTAAACATTTTTTACAGTTATTACAGTAATGAGAGATTAAACTATTTGCAACAGTGTTAGTGTCACCTACACGACGATACCCACATTGTAAACATTTATGATATTCCTCCACGAAGCCTAGAACACCACATGATACACGATATGCAGAATGACCTTCACGTTCCCAACTCTGAACTGCTCCCCCTCCCATCAATCCTATCTTGCCTACATAAACGATAGCTTGGCCAGAAGATGTGCGCTCAATATGGATTAGATTTTTCTGCCCTTCAGGGCTATAACCGGATAATCCTTCCACCGAAAATCCCGCTGCACAATGGACCGGTAATTTGACTTTATTGCTAAAACCTAGAGGTAACTTTTTATCCACCGTAGCTACCCAAATACCATCTTTTTGTGAAAAAGAACCCAAATGACCGCCTGATGCCGTGAAAATGGTTTGTTTATCTAAAATAACAGGTAGGTTAGAAGGTGGAATACGATCTTGAAATGATTCTTCTGTTGAACGCATCCCCATTTGATGCGCTTTATTGCACCCAGAAAGGGATAACAATAAAAATAATAGGTTATGTAACCGTTTCATAATACTACTCGTTAAAAATATTGAAAAATAAAATAGAATATTTTAATTACAAAATAAATTTTATAAAACCAAATTTATGCTCCAGACGTGGTATGGTTTGAGTGACTATGCAGTCAAAGAAGAAGTAAATGATTGTATCACCTTTAGCTGATTTTGTGGAATTTCTATGGATAGTCCTGTTCCAGACCATAGTCTATTAAGCAAGTTTAGGGCAGCGCTAGAAAAGTTATTGAAAATCATTCTTTATCACCTACTGCTAAGCCGTTTAATAAACTGGTAGCTAAAACTCGATATAAGGTAGAGCGCGTATTTGGAAGTATTAAAAGTTGGTTCCGTAGTGCTCGAGCCTCGGTATGTAGGGCTTGATAAGATGCATACGCAACATGTTTTAGAAGCAATAGCCTACAATTTATATAGGGAACCAAATATCATATTAAGAGGTGTTTAGGGAGATGGTCTGTCCAAAATTGAATAAAATAATCCTGAAAATCAATAAATAATAAAATTTATGCTTCCAGAACAGAAAAAATGACAAAAAATAACCCTAGAGGAATAACAAAAATTTTATTGCCATCCTATTGCAACGGTCTCAATTTTTGTATGAGGCCTAGCATTCCTCATAAAAATCTTAGGCAAAAAGATTATTCCAACATCCATGTTCAGTTAATGGTGTCAACTTGATGAAAAGCTTCAGCCCACAAAACCTCAAATATATGCGGAAGTTTGCTTAAGTATATAATCAAGATGTAATTGGTCAACAAGCTGTTGACCAATTACGGAGTGCTATATGCATCTATTAGCATACAAATACAAAAAATCAGGCGATGGGTTATTGCCCATCACCTGATTTTTACCAATAGATAGCGATAAAGACGCATTCTACATCATACCACCCATTCCGCCACCCATTTGAGGCATAGGAGCAGCTTTCTCATCCTCAGGATCATCGGCTACTACACAAGCTGTAGTGAGCAAAAGAGAAGCAATAGAAGCTGCATTCTCTAGCGCCAATCTGGTTACTTTAGTTGGATCAATGATGCCAGCTGCATAGAGTTCTTCAAATGCATCTGTGCGGGCATTGTACCCAAAGGAATCAGAACCTTCTTTGACGCGTTGTACCACTACAGATGGCTCACCACCTGCATTGGACACAATGGTTCTTAAAGGAGACTCTAGTGCCAGCTTTAAGATTTTAACACCGGTACCTTCATCTTCATTTTCTACAGATATGGTATCTAATATCCCAGCTGCACGTAACAAAGCCACACCTCCGCCTGGAATAATACCCTCTTGCACAGCTGCTCTTGTTGCATGTAAGGCATCATCTACACGGTCTTTTTTCTCCTTCATTTCTACTTCTGTAGCCGCACCAATATAAAGAATGGCTACACCACCAGATAGCTTTGCCAAACGTTCTTGTAGTTTTTCTTTATCGTAATCAGAAGTAGCATGTGCGATTTGTGCTTTAATTTGGGCGATTCTCGCTTCAATATCTTTCTTGTTTCCACCACCATTTACAATAACTGTACTATCCTTATCGATATTGATTTTTTCTGCCGTACCCAAACAGTCTAAAGTAGCGGTTTCAAGCTTGCAACCTTTTTCTTCAGAGATTACAGCACCTCCCGCAAGCACCGCAATATCCTCCAACATTGCTTTTCTTCTATCGCCAAAGCCAGGTGCCTTTACAGCAGCTACACGCAAAACGCCACGGATTTTATTTACAACAAGTGTCGCCAACGCTTCACCATCTACATCCTCGGCAATAATCACCAATGGTCTACCACTTTGAGAAACGGCCTCTAAAATAGGTAATAAATCCTTCATGGTAGAAATCTTCTTATCACAAATCAATATATAAGGATTCGAAAGCTCTACCTCCATTTTTTCTGTATTAGTGGCAAAATAAGGCGATAAATAGCCCCGATCAAATTCCATCCCCTCTACTACTTTTACTTCTGTTTCGGTACCTTTAGCCTCTTCAACTGTAATCACACCATCTTTGCCCACCTTATCCATAGCATCTGCAATCATTTTACCGATTTTGCTATCATTATTAGCGGAAATAGTGGCTACCTGTTCTATTTCTTTAGAACTATTAATCTTTTTAGAGACTTCTTGCAACTTTTTAACAATTGCGCCTACACCTTTGTCTATACCACGTTTGAGATCCATAGGATTGGCACCTGCAGCCACATTTTTAATACCATGTGTAAAAATAGATTGTGCCAAGAGTGTAGCGGTAGTCGTACCATCTCCAGCACTATCTGCTGTTTTAGAAGCCACTTCTTTAACCAGCTGTGCTCCCATATTTTCTACAGGATCTTTTAGGCTGATTTCTTTTGCTACCGATACACCATCTTTAGTGACACTAGGGGCACCAAACTTTTTATCTAAAATAACATTTCTTCCTTTTGGGCCTAAGGTAACCTTCACAGCGTTGGCCATTGTATCAATACCTCGCTTAAGCTTTTCTCGTGCTTCTGCATCAAAAATTATATTCTTTGCCATTGTATATTAGTTTATTATAAGGTTATAAAGAGCTGATCAACGCCTGCCATGCTATTAAGCAATGGCATAAATATCAGATTCTTTCATAATAAGATAGAGCTTACCATCTATATGTAACTCTGTACCACTATACTTCCCATAAAGTACCTTATCCCCTACTTTAAGGGTCATAGGTTCATCTTTCTTTCCTGGGCCTACTGCAATGATTTCTCCTTTTTGAGGTTTTTCTTTAGCACTGTCAGGAATAATAATTCCGCCTATTGTTTTTTCTTCAGCTGCTGCAGGCTCTACTAGAACCCTATCAGCTAATGGTTTTATATGAACTTTGCTCATAACTTATATTTTATAATAATGGTTGATCGTATAAATCGAAATTAAAACGTGAACCACAGAATAATTTGGTCGCACGGACTTTAACCTGATCTGCACTACAGCAGGTTTCATGCCAAACTGCTTGATCGCTTCAATAATGTACAGTATAGCTAGATAGTTACTGACAATTAGTCAGTGTCCGTCCATAATAGATCTCTTTTTCATGCCTTTTTAAACTATCTTATAGAAGTTGCTGTGCGATATCGCTACCGTGCTATGGTAATGAATTAAAAAGGCTTTAAATTTAGAGATCATATAGTTCGAAAGAGGCCTATTATAATAAAGCATATGTTAAAATCCTTATCCATTACGCCTACTGAAATCGTGAATGACTACCGCATAGCTTGCGAAAGCAGGGCAGCAAGTCTATTGGCACGCAAAGAGGTTTTTGCAGGAAAGGCCAAATTTGGAATTTTTGGAGATGGCAAAGAGGTTGCGCAACTCGCTATGGCTAAATATTTCGAAGCTGGAGATTGGCGTTCTGGTTACTACAGGGACCAAACTTTTATGTTTGCGATTGGTGCGTTAACCTTGCAACAATACTTTGCCCAATTATATGCACACGCTTCCATAGAGGCTGATCCGGCTTCTGGAGGGAGAATGATGAACAGCCATTTTGCAACAAGATTTATAGATGCAGCGGGTAATTGGCTTAATCAATTAACCAGCAAAAATGTTTCAGCTGATCTCTCCTGTACGGCTTCACAAATGCCTAGATTATTGGGGCTGGCCTATGCTTCTAAATTATATCGGTCTGCTGATTTTCAGAATATTCAAAAAAATTTCTCCAATAAAGGTAATGAAGTAGCTTTTGGTACCATTGGTGATGCAAGCACTTCAGAGGGTATGTTTTTTGAAACCATTAATGCAGGGGGGGTATTGCAGGTGCCTATGTGTATTTCTATTTGGGATGATGGATATGGCATTTCGGTTCCCCAGCAGTATCATACTACTAAGGGAGATATTTCAACCATTTTAAGTGGCTTCCAACGAACACATACCCAGCCTGGATATGAAATATTTGTTACGAAAGGATGGGATTATGTAGACTTATGCCATACCTATCAACAAGCAGTAACCATCTGTCGAAAAGAGCATGTTCCTGTACTGATTCACGTTAAAGAGCTCACCCAACCACAAGGCCATTCTACATCTGGTTCTCATGAACGTTATAAACCGGCAGAACGATTAAGATGGGAGGCGGAGTACGATTGCCTGCCAAAGATGGCCGCATGGATCATAGAAAGTGGCATCACCACAGAAGAAAGGCTCCAACAAATTGCCATAGCTGCAGATAAAAAAGTAAAAATAGCGCAGCAAGCAGCCTGGGATGCATTAATGAATGAAAATAGGCAAGAAAAAAAAGAGCTACTGGCTTTACTCAATAACATTGTATTGCCCAAAGAAGAAACCGGCCATAGTCCGCTTCCAGCCATTGTGGATGCACTCGCCAGATGCCCATATCCCCGCCATTTGGATGTAACCCGGGCAGCAGACCAAGCGCTCTATGCATTACGCAATATACCCTATCTACATAAAAAAGGGCTACTTGCTTGGTGGCATAAGAATATAAGAGATAACGCAAAAAGATTTAACAGCGATCTCTATAGCAATGCTAGCAATGCGGCCTTATGTGTAAAAGGGAATCCACCTATTTATGGAGAAAACCCTGAGCAGGTAGACGGTAGAGAAATATTATGTAGTGGTTTTAAAGCGTTATTGGCGCGTGACGGTCGTATTTTTGCGATTGGACAAGATTTAGGGAAAATAGGTGATGTCAATCAAGGCTTTGCAGGTCTACAAACGCTATATGGGGAATTACGTGTAACAGATACCAGCATTCGAGAATGTACGATGATTGGTCAAGGCATTGGTGCAGCTATGCGTGGGCTAAGGCCTATCGTTGAAATACAATACTTAGATTACCTGCCTTATGCCCTTCAAATTATAGAAGATGATTTAGCAACGCTTCGATATAGAACAAAAGGAGGGCAAAAAGCACCTATGGTTATTCGTACCAGAGGCCACCGGTTAGAAGGTATTTGGCATGCAGGTTCTTATATCTCGAGCATTATGCATGCGATAAGGGGTATATACCTACTCGTGCCCCGTAATATGACCCAAGCAGTTGGCTTCTACAATACGATGATGCAGTCAGATGATGCTGCTTTAATCATTGAGTGTTTAAATGGTTACCGCTTAAAAGAGCCTATGCCTAGTAACGTGGCTGCAATGACCATACCCATAGGTGTTCCAGAGCGCCTTCGTGTAGGTAGAGATGTGACCATTGTAACCTATGGTGCCATGTGCCGTATTGTTTGTAAAGCAGCAGATGGGCTCTCTGCTTTAGCGATAGAATGCGAAGTAATGGACGTACAAACCTTATTACCTTTTGACATCCACCATGGCATTGCCCAATCATTAGCGAAAACCAATCGGATTGTGTTTGCAGATGAAGATGTACCAGGTGGTACAACCGCTTATATGATGCAACAGGTATTGGAAGCACAGAATGGCTATGCCATGCTGGACGCAGCGCCTCTAACCATTACCAGCAAACCCCATCGCCCCGCCTACGGAGATGATGGAAACTATTTTTCTAAACCTAATGTAGAAGAAGTGGTTGGTAAAATATATAACATGATACATCAAGTAGATCCACTACGTTACCCAGCTATTTTTTGATGCTATAAAATTTGCTTACTTTTCTCTCTCTTTCACGGCTACCCATTATGTCCTCGTTAAATAGCTAAACTAGCATTCCATTTACTTGGTGGTCCCAAAGAGCCTTAAATTTACCATCTGGAATAGCCAATAAGTCTATAAAGTTCCCATCCTCAATAATGCTTCCATTGTCCATAACCACAATTCTATCTAAATGTTTTATAGTTGAAAGACGATGTGCTATAGCAATAACGGTTACACGATCTACTTCAAGCACTTTGCTGATGGCTCTCTGAATTTCTTGTTCGGTATGGCTATCCAGTGAAGAAGTAGCTTCATCTAAAATCAAAATAGGTGCATTTTTGAGCATAGCCCTGGCAATTGCAATCCGTTGACGTTGTCCACCGCTTAGTTTAACCCCCCGTTCCCCTACAAGTGTATTATATTGATCAGGAAGGGTTTCAATAAATTCATGGATGCCCGCTACTTTTGCCGCATTGGTAATTTCAGCTTGCGTGGCATCTTCTTTGGCATAACCAATATTCTCTCCAATAGAACGATGGAACAACATGATATCTTGTGGAATTAATGATACTTGTGTACGTAAACTTTCGGAAGAAACATCATAAATACTTTGATTATCAATAATAATATTTCCACTTGTTGGTTTAAAATTTTTAAGTAGTAAAGATATTAAAGTGGACTTCCCAGATCCAGAGCGTCCGACTATACCTACCTTTTGACCCGCTTGGATAGCAAGATTTAGATCTTGAAAGATAGGCTGGTTCTTTGCATAACTGAAAGATAGATTCTGGAATAGAATAGCACCCCTTAAAACGCCTAGTTCCATCGCATCAGGTTTATCTATTGTATCTTTAGGTATTTGCATAATGGTAAATGCCGAACGAAAAGCAGCAATATTTTCTAAAAAATTTTTAATCTGGTTTGTTGTACGCCACGAGTTTTCACTAAATGAGAAGGTAAGAGAGATAATAAAAGCAATATCTCCAATGGATATTTGGCCACTATTACGTAAATATATAGCATAACAAAATAGAAATATCAAAAATACCCAATAGAATAAACCTAATATGATAGATACAATTAGGTCATACCTATAGTACTTGGTCAGTAATGGTGTGTGTATATTGTTATAATAATCTTGGATTTTCTTTAATTCACGCTTTTTGGTAGCGAAAGAAAAGATTGTGAAGATGTTAGTCATACGATCAGCAACTGTTCCAAACAAGTAATACCAAGAATCTTGCTTGGCTTTCTCCATATTAGCAATTTTTGTAAAAAAGTGAAAGGCTATTAGTGAGTAGGTAATACTAAATATTAGCACAAAAAAGAATATTTTTATATTAGTAAGCGCTAGCGCAATGCTACAAAATAATGTAATCAATAATGGGACACTAAGTTTGCATTCAAGTGCCTGATGTATCTTAAGATAGTTATCACCAATGCCTTTTATCTTACCAATAATAGAACCTGAAAGATTATTTTGAAAATAACTATAGGGCAGATTAAAACAATGTTTACAAACGCTATATAACATGCTCTTTACAATGCTAGGCATACATTTTAATTGAGCAAAATTATGTGCACGCCATCCACCATCAAGTATAACTTGGGCCCCTATAAACCATGCTATGGCTTTGTAACTTTTTTTAAAAGTAATATGTTGATCTTGAGTAAATAGATCAATCAATAGTTTCACAGCGTAGTTATAGATAATCGGATATATCGCATTTCCAAATGGAGCGATCATCATGATTAGGTATTGATATTTGTATGGTTTTATAACCGACCATAAAAAAGAAAATGGCTTATGATGCATATCTATTTTGGGAATTATTACCTAATAATTTTCTCACCTTTAAATTGAACAAAATTGTCTACACACCATCAATTTACGCTCGCAAGCAAGAGAATGTAGTACCATAGGTTTTTTCTAGGAAGTCAGCTGTAAAAACCTCTTTTGTATTACCGGAAGCTACCAGCGTATGATTAAGCAATACCAACCAATCAAAATAGCCATGTACAGATCCTAAATCATGGTGTACCACCACAATCGTTTTCCCTGCTGCGACCATATCTTTTAAAAGTTTAATAACGATTTTTTCTGTCGTAACATCTATACCTGTAAAAGGTTCATCCATAAAATACAATTCTGCATCTTGTGCCAATGCCCTAGCTAAAAATACACGTTGTTGTTGCCCTCCAGATAGCTCTCCAATTTGTCGCTTAGCAAGATGTGCCATACCTAGCTTTTCTAAGCACTGCATAGCTATTGCTTTATCTTTTTTGTTAGGACGTTGAAAAAATCCCAATCTATTATACCTACCCAAAAGCGCAATGTCAAAGACGGAAGCAGGAAAGTTCCAATCTACTGATTCTTTTTGAGGTACATAACTAATGCGTTTTCTTACCTTATCTATAGGTTCTCCAAATAGTTTTATTGTACCCTTTTGATAAGGAATAAGCCCCATGGCAGCCTTTAGTAAAGTAGATTTACCTGCCCCATTAGGACCTATTATGCCAATAATTTTATGGGATGGTAAACCAAAACTAACTTTTTCCAGTACAATTTTGTTCTTTGTATAACCAACGGTTAAATCCTTTATGTTTATGATATCCTTTTTTATTTGCATCATATTTATTTTAGTGCATTCACAATGGTTGTAGTATTGGCGCGGAGCATTCCACAATAGGTGCCTTCTAAGGTGTCAGGTGCACCAAGTGCATCTGAATAGAGGTACCCTCCTACCCCTATCTTATGTCCGTAATGGGCACAACTTTCTACTACAGCCTGCATAGATTTATCTGAAACAGAAGTTTCAAAAAAAACTGCTTTGATGTTTCGTTCTATAATAAGCTCTACAATACGTTTAATGTCTTTTAAACCACATTCAGCTACAGTAGAAACACCCTGTAAACCAACTACTTCTATATTATATGCCTTGCCAAAGTAACCAAAAGCATCATGTGCAGTGACCAATACCCGTTGTTTTTTTGGAATAGATGCAATTTGGGTAGTAATGGATTGGTGTAATTGTTCTAGTACCTTTATGTAAGCAAACGTATTGCTTTGATAGTAAGCTGCTGATTCGGGCCTTGCTGCTTGGAGCTTTTGGCTAATAAAACCGACTACCTGTTTCCATAGTTGTACATCAAACCAAATATGGGGATCTATGCCAATAGGAAAAATATCCTCAAACAATAGCTGTGTTGTATGAAGGGCATCACTAACCGCATAAACTTTCTTTTCTTGAGCTATTCTTTCTAATAGGTCATTCATTTTTCCTTCTAAGGAAAGCCCATGACAAAAGACTATATCAGCATGTTTAAGTTGTTGAACATCTTTTTGAGTAGTTTGATAGGTATGCGGATCTATACCAGGTCCCATTAGGACCACTACCTGGACATCTTCTTTTACAATGTTTTTAATAGCATCTCCGAGCATACCTGTAGTGGATAAAATAACAAATTTTTCATTCGTAGTCTCATCAAAACAAGAGGATAAAATGCAACAAAAAAATAGACAAAAAACTTTATACAAATTTGATACTATGTATTTATTAAAAGTGGCTATCATACAGAATATTTTTCTAACACTATACAGCTATTGATACACTATTGCCATTTCTTATAGATTATGGAATCTTTCTTACTGCTTAGATGGGCTTCATTCAATAATCCTATTACATGTCTTTATAACTTTATGAGCGGGTTATGCAAACCTAACTTTTTCTCTATAACTTTGCTATTGATAGTGGTGGAATTATGATCTCTTTATATCTTCTATTGAGCCTTCATATTTATTTCAGTGCATTCACAATGGTTGTAGTATTGGCACGGACCATCCCACAATAGGTGCCTTCTAAGGTGTCAGGTGCACCAAGTGCATCTGAATAGAGGTACCCTCCTACCCCTACCTTATGGCCGTAATGCGCACAACCTTCTAATACAGCCCGCATGGATTTATCTGAAACAGAAGTTTCAAGAAAAATTGCTTTAATATTTCGTTTTATAATAAGCTGTACAATACGATTAATGTCTTTTAAACCACACTCAGATACAGTAGAAATACCCTGTAAACCAACTACTTCTATATCATAGGCCTTGCCAAAATAACCAAAAGCATCATGTGCAGTAATCAATACCCGTTGTTCTTTTGGAATGGATTGCAGTTGGGTGGTAATGGATTGGTGTAATTGCTCTAAAGTTTCTAGGTAAGCAACGGTATTATTTTGATAGCGAGCCGCTGATTCAGGCCTTGCTGCTTGGAGCTTTTGACTGATAAAGCTGATTACTTGTTTCCATAGTCTTATATCAAACCAGATATGAGGGTCTATGCCAATCGCACCATCGCATAGTAGCTGTGTTGCATGAAGGGCATTACCAACCGCATATACCTTTCTTTTTTGAGCCATTTTTTTTAATAAATTATTCATTTTTCCTTCTAAATCAAGCCCATTATAAAATATCATATCCGCATGCTCAAGCTGTTGTACATCTTTTTGAGTAGTTTGATAGGTATGTGGATCTATACCAGGCCCCATTAGACTGACTACCACTACATCCTTATCATCTTGTACAATGTTTTGAACAGCATCTCCTAGTATACCAGTAGTAGTTAAAATGGTAAATAGCTGGTTATCGGTATCATCAGAACATGAAAATAGACCCAAGCAAAAAAAGAAATAAAAAATTTTATGCTTATTTAAAAGTAGATGCCTCATCAAAATAGCCATCATAAAGTTATTAAAATGTTATCTGTTATTTTACGGGATATATTAATTTTATATTGGTTATCAATAGATATATCCATAGATTCATCAAATTGGATCTTCTCAACAACGGTTATTTTAACCCCTAAGTAAATATTTCTTTTACCCAAATATTGTAAAAAAGAAGCTGAGTCATCTTTAATGACACTTACTATGCCACTTTCCCCTTCAGATAGATCGGTCATTAACCATCTGGGTTTAGCGATAATATGTCCATCAGCATTTGGAATCACTATACCATGAGGGTTACAATATGGATTGCCTAAAAAATGATCTAGTCTATCTATCAGTACATCAGAGTCAATATGCTCTAGCTGTTCTGCGATCTCATGTATTTCGCTCCAGCCAAATTTTAATTTATCTACCAAAAAAACCTCCCAGAGCAAATGTTTGCGTAGAATCTTTATAGCAGATTGCTTCCCTGTTTCTGTCAAAGTCACACCTTGGTATTTACGGTAGACTACTAGCCCTTTTTGATGTAGTTTCTGTACCATGTCCGTAATAGATGCAGCACTGGTATGTAAAAATTCTGCCATAGCAGTAGTGGTAACCAATGTTTCTTTCTTTTCCGAAAGCATATAAATGGCTTTTAAATAATTCTCTTCTGCATGTGTACGTTTCATAGATCTATTGAAAAGTTTTAGTCAAATTTAAATAAATATTTAGACATATCTAAATATTAACCCATCCTATAGCCTATATGTTGATTTTAAATGGCATAAATACCTAGTTTTTAGTTTGGTATAAAAAATTTTTTAGATTAGACTAAAAATTTTTTATAATGAAAATCAGAATAAAATACTTTTTTATAATATAGCTCAATAGAAAATTGGTTGGGATAGGCTTCTAAGATGGATTTTTATGTTCCACTATTCAGCATACAAGTGCCTTAAATTGTAAATGGGTATACACTAGAAAGAAATAAGCCTAAATATTATTTGTAATAAATATTAATATTATTAACAATCAATATAAAATATATAAATATTAAATAAAAACTTTAATAAATATGAGCCCATATGTCTTATGTTTAGTGGCTATAACCCAATAAAACGCCAAATAAAATACTGTAAAAGAATATATACAATCTCATTATCAAGTATATATGTCTAATTATAAATCTTATACTTTAACATATATGGTTTGCATAAAGATGATCAAAATACTATTGTGTAGTATCATCTTTTTTCTTAAAATTGGAGTTAAATGTTTGAGGATTAGGCTGCTTTACATTTATAATGTTGAAATCATGAAAACAGAACAGCCACTTATCAACCGGCTGGTACTCTACTTCTTTAGAGGATTGCTATTGATTGTTCCATTAGGGGGCACACTTTATTTAATTTCAGTGATATTGCTGAAGGTAGATGGATTTGTTAGTCTTAGCATCCCAGGCCTGGGTATGTTCATTGTAGTAGCCTCTATAACGCTATTGGGGTATATAGGTACTACTTTACTAGTGAAGTCGGTATTTGGATTTACAGAAGGGCTCATCAAAAAGGTTCCATTTATTCGTGCGCTTTATTCTTATTTAAAGGATTTTACTTCAGCGTTTGTAAGCAGCAAAGGAAAGTTTAATAAACCGGTTATCGTCTTAGTGAATAAGACCACTCAGGTATATAGAATAGGGTTTATTACAAAAGAATCTTTAGAGGTGCTTTCTATGCCCAATCATATAGCGGTTTATTTGCCTAATGCTTATGATTTAGCTGGAGTCTTGATTATTGTTCCTCCAGAATTGGTTACACCTTTGGATTTATCTGGATCTGAAGTAATGAAGTTTAATTTTTCTGGAGGGCTGACGCCACTAAAAAATGCTAATGGCAAAGAGGATAGGCCAGATTTAGATGAAACAGTATTATAGTAGCGTTCTATATAAGAATAACCTAGTTATGTTAAAAATTCTTTTATAGCGTATGTTTTTTTTGTAAAATTGCTATATTGAGCAGGTTACTTATATTGATCTATATTGGTATCATTCTATCATTTCTATCTAGGAGGGTTGGCAGAGCGGTTTAATGCAACGGTCTTGAAAACCGTGGTACTTTTAACGGTACCGAGGGTTCGAATCCCTCACCCTCCTCGAAAATACTGGGTATGTGTTTATGCAATGGTGTCAACTTAAGGGAAATCTATTCTAGCACAGAGGTGCAAATGGATCCTTCGTATACCTCTCGCCCATGGCCACCGATAAAAAGTTGGTACACAGTAAAAATAATGAAACGAGTGTATGACACTATTCTGAATCTATAGCTTTTTTATATTGCTTAAATGCCCGTATCAGCTGTTGTGTTCTTTTATATTCATCATTTCCCCTAACCCACCCCTTACCAGCTGGCTGTGGTAATAGATAATGGGCAACCATCATAGCCAATCCATTGGCTACCAGCGAAAAAAATCTAACGTCTACGCCTATTTTAGGTTCAATCTACTTGTCCAAGTATAAATAGAACAGTGCACCTATAAACATTCCGATCAAAGCAGTATGCCTACTACCTCGAAAACCAAAAACAGCTAAGATAAAAGGAGGTACTATTATAACAGGAAAAAGATACATAATATACTCCATAACATACCTAGTTAATTGAGATAAATCAATATGGTAAATCGTTAGCATCGTAGCCAATAGACCAGTAGCTAGTATCGTTAATTTAGCCAACCGAAGTTGATGACTATATGGGCCTGCTTTTACGCCTTGTATACATTCCAATAAATCATGACCAACCATAATGGCAATTATGTGTAAGCTAGAGTCAGCTGTGGAATAGCCATCCCCCCCAATACACAAATGCTTACATAAGCTTTACAAGCAGATGGCATATGCACGAAATGTAGTTTTTTTAGAAAAGAAAATGCCTATCAATAGGTTGAACGCCAAAAAGGCCAATACCATTAGCAGGGAGGTGTTATACAATAACATAGATAGAATGGCTCCTATTGTTCAGGCTGTAAGTGTACTTTTAGCAGCTTTTTAAAAATGTTAAAAAACAGGTGAATTGAATAGATAACTTAGTTATCCACCAACCCACCTATTATATGAATAGGAAAGCTCTATGCTTTATTTTAGTGCTATACTTACCGGTTTACTCCATACAATCTTATTTTTGTATTGAGCCCAATAAGTAATAGTTAAAGCATCGTTACCTTTCTTCAGACTACTATATCTGTTATATAGAGTAGGTTTATCTAAATCGCTACCTTTTTTAAAGATCAAAAATGGCTCACCATAAGATACCCCTTTATTTGTATCACTTTTTTTAATAAAATCTTGAATGGTAGAACTGTAATCATCCATTTTTTCATTATTCAGATCTTCAGTTTTAGCTATTAAAAAACCTTGGTGGGTAAGCTCACGCTCACTAAAGTTACTAGGTTCAAAAACAACGTTAGGAAGTTCATAGGTAGCATTATTTTTTCCTACCCATACTTTATGCAAAGTAATAGCCCCTTCATTTTTTAAAGTTATCTTTTAGGACATCTGACTTTGGTGCTTCCTCTGGTTTCGGGTTAACCGGCTGCGGTTGCGGTTTATTTATTGCCACCTTGTCTTCTATACTTAATACTTCTTTTTGTGTATAAAAATGAAGCTTATTATTTTCTTTAGAAAATAAGCAGGCAAAATATTGATAATCGGTACCATTAAAGAAATCAGTAAAAGATGGGTCTAGTGGCTTGTTCGGATCAGCAATAAGGAGGATGCTTCTATCATCTGTGATACTAGCATTGCCATCTGATTCTTGCAGAGCTTTAAATAAAGATTCCAATATACTCGTTCTCCAAATGGTACCTTTTGGTACAAAGAGTAAAGCAGATTGTAGATTAGCAGGAAGCGCTTCTACCTGACCATTAACGGAGTATTCGATTTTAGCACCTTCTGAAAACTTTACACTTTTAACCTGATCGGATGTCTTATCACGCACAAGCTTTAAGTCGACTACCTGTAAGCCATGTGTGCTGCCATCAAATTCAATAGTAGGAGGCTTAGAAGGTGTTTCTTCTGTAGCATCACCCATGACATGCTCCATTTGACTCAAATAATAGTGTTGATTATCTTGAATCAAATAACAAAGCATCGTATATTTTCCCTTTTGAATAGGTTGGTCTTGAGGTGATAAGTCGGCTACTATATGCGGAGCGGTGGTCCTGAATTTACCTGGAACAATTATGCCCTCACTAAATTGCATCGCCTCAGTAGGCCAACCATTTTCAGAAGTTATTACGGTCTGAACCCAATCATAGATGTTGCTTAATTTTTCTTGCTCTACCAAGATAAAACCCATTTTTGTATTTGTTTCATCTGATAATAAATCAGTATTGCTGGCCGTACCTTTTAAAAAGTAAGCTGTACCATTATCTACTTGCTTTTTAATACGTTCCACAGCTTTCAAACCAACATTTTCCCAAGGTAGTATTAATAGATCATTTTCTTTTGTATCGAT
The DNA here is from genome assembly GCF_965196625.1 of Cardinium endosymbiont of Nabis limbatus. Classification (GTDB taxonomy): domain Bacteria; phylum Bacteroidota; class Bacteroidia; order Cytophagales; family Amoebophilaceae; genus Cardinium. The sequence continues at coordinate 899,588 of NZ_OZ239769.1, forward strand.
CTTACATGACTGAACAGAAAATACTGCATCTTTTGCAGATGCACCTTCTGGTAGATATGCCATATGCATATCATACTTATCACTTGAAGCCAATAGATTATATATCTTTTCGTCCAGCCGAATAATCCCTTTTCCTGTACGAACGTTATCTAGGTTAGTCCAATAAATAAAGCAACCGTTATCGCACAGTTGAATTGGTTTATCCTTCACCGAATTTTCTTTTATGGCTGATTCAAAACTTGACTGAGCATCAACACCAGCTGGAACCCCTATAAAAGCGATATTACCATCTACATCTATATTGGATACTTCCGTCTTACATGGAAATAAAAAAAATTTTTCTGCACCTTCCTTACAACTGAGACTTGCTTGTAGCTTAAGCTCAGAAGACAAAATAGATAAGGCTGGCTTTC